>JAAVYD010000034.1 GCA_022790955.1 Bacillota bacterium | reverse complement strand
TTATTGATTATAATACTGCTAAAACAAGCCAATTTAATAGCACAATTATAATCAAGTATATGATTTTAAACGATATTCGTATTTTATATGCTTTAGCCCTTTAGTATCATTATAGATTTTTAAATTATATGTGTATTTATTATATTTGGAAGAAAAAAGTTTGCGATATTGTTGGATCATATTTCTGATGATTTTCGGAATTTCCAGCAGACTGATTGTATACAAAGAGGGTTATGTTATATGAGATTGAAAGTGGAAAATAATGTTAGAAAATGATTCAAGCGTGTGATATAATGAATTTGATTAATGTAGATATGATTAAGAGATGTTTACAAATTATTTTTCAGGGGGGGGGGAAAAGGCGATAATGGAGCAAAGGATACTTATTGTAGAAGATGAGGAGAGCATTAATAGGGCTGTAAGTGCAAAACTTACAAAAGAGGGATATACCGTATATTCAGCGGCGTGTATAAAGGAAGGTGCAGATTTATATAGTAAGCACAACGCGGAGCTTATTATCTGCGATATAAATCTGCCTGATGGAAACGGGCTGGATTTTTGCGAGCTTGTGAGAAGGGAAAACGATGTGATGTTTTTGTTCCTGACTGCGCTTGATACTGAGATAGATATGATAAACGGCTATGAAGCAGGCGCGGACGATTACATTACAAAGCCTTTTTCATTGGCGGTTTTATGCGAAAAGGTAAAGGCTATAATGAGAAGGATAAACGGCGGGGAAAGCGGAAATATTATAGTTTCCGGTCCGATGACGCTGTTTATTTCCGAAAACAGAGCTAAAAAGGATGGCGAGTATTTAAATCTCACAGCAAACGAGCAGAAGTTATTAATATATTTTATGGAGAATCCAGGCAGGATTTTATCAAAAAATTCGCTTTTATCTGCAATATACGATATAGACGGTAATTTTGTTGATGAAAATACGTTGGCGGTTAATATAAGGCGTCTGCGCGAAAAAATAGAAAAAGATCCGTCGAAGCCTTCTATGATAAAAAATGTAAGGGGATTAGGTTATATTTGGGAAGAGGATTGTAAGAAGTTATGAAAAATGCAGTAAGGATTTTTATTGGTATGCTTGTTATAGCGAGCTCGGTTTTAATGTTTTTGGGATTTTATGCCATAGACAATGCGTATCGCATGGAGATAAATATGGTTCAGAATATTGCGGGAGCAGTGATATCAGAGTATCCAGAAACGGAAAGCATATTTATTTCATCTGTTGCGGATGAAACGATGAAAAACAGGGCTTACGGAGCAGAGTTAATGTCTGCTTACGGGTATGATAACGAGAAATCGCTGACGGAGGTTGTTCGTTACAGACGGATAATCAATGTTTATATTCTGACAGTCGTGTTGTTTTTTACGGCTTCGGGGCTGTGCGGATACAGATTTTATAAGTTTGTTAAACACAGCAGAGAATTTCAGGAAGAAAAGATCCTGGATATTCTCGATAATTGTCTTGATGATAATTATGATTTTCTGGAGGCGGACGGCAAAATTAATGAACTTGATAATCCGCAGTTTAAAGATATGCTGAGAAAACTTGGCGAGGCGCTCAGGCTGAAAACGGAAAGACTTTCAGAGGAGAGGGACAATACAAAGACGCTCGTTACCGATATTTCTCATCAGCTTAAAAATCCAATAGGCGCTGTGAATTTGTGCCTGGCTATGTGCGCCGAGTCGGACAGCGAAGCTGAAAGATGCGAATTTCTATCGAGATCAATAGCGCAGATGGATAAGTTAAAGGTTCTTACAGATTCTCTCGTAAATGTATCACGTCTGGAAACCGATATGATAAAGCTCAGTATAGAAACAGCTTCGTTAGCGGAAATGCTTATAGATTCTGTGAATACAGTATACCAAAAGATTAAAGATAATAATACTGATATTAATATAGATGAATTTGACGATATTTTGCTTAAATTTGATAAGAAATGGACGAGGGAAGCTGTCGCTAATATTTTAGATAATGCTGTGAAATATAGCCCGATGGGAAGCAAGATTTTCATAAGGGTTCAGAAGATGTATAGTTTTGTAAGGATAGAAATTGAGGATAACGGAATCGGAATACCAAAGAGCGAGTATAATAAAATATTTAAGCGGTTTTATAGAGGCGAAAACGCAGAAGTCAGGAGCCGGGAAGGTTCGGGAATCGGGCTTTATCTGACCAGGAAAATATTAGAAGAACAGGGAGGGACTGTTTCCGTGCGTTCCGGCAGAGAAGCGGGAAGCGTATTTATAGTTCAGCTTCCGCTGTGACGGAGGGATTTTGAGATAATTTTCTATATTGTAAGTTAAATGTAAGTCTTTTTGTAAGCTGAATGTAAGACTTCTTTGTTATTATTGAGAAAAGAAGAAATGCAGGTTTGCAGATGATGTGAAATAGTAGTAAAGTATCCTGCTGAATCTATTAATACAATTAAGAGTATATATTTGTTAAAGATAATATACATAAAAAATTTCTTTAAAAGGGGGCTTACATATATGAAAATTATGCTTGAAACTAAAGAACTCTGTAAATATTACGGAAATGATGATAATCTCGTAAAGGCTGTGGATAATGTTGATATACAGATACAACAGGGCGAATTTGTATCTATTATAGGAAAATCCGGCAGCGGAAAATCTACGCTTCTGCATTTGCTCGGAGGTCTGGATAATCCCACGGCAGGTCATGTGTGGGTGGACGGGAAGGATATTTCCGATCTTTCCAGCGCGAAGTTAGCGGAAATACGCAGACGAAAGATAGGATTTATATTTCAGGCGTTTAATCTCGTTCCATCCCTTAATGTATGGGAAAATATAGTACTTCCCATAGGTCTTGACGGAAGGAATGTGGATACGGATTTTATTAACGATATAGTGAAAACTCTCGGTATGGAAAATAAAATTCATAATCTGCCGAACACTTTATCCGGCGGTCAGCAGCAGAGAGTGGCGATAGCAAGAGCCATAGCGGCAAAGCCATCCATAGTGCTTGCAGATGAGCCTACGGGAAATCTGGATTCTAAAACAGGCGATGAAGTTATAGCTTTGCTGAAATTATCCGCTAAAAAGTACGGTCAGACTCTTGTAGTCATTACACATAATGAAGATATTGCGCTCATGGCGGACAGAACTATTGTTATAGAAGACGGCAGGGTGGTGAGATAATATGCAGACTATAAGATCGCTTGCTAAGAGCAGGATTAAGTACAATAAAAGCAGAACGATTTTAACGTTCATAGCTATTATGCTGACAACCGTTCTTCTTATGGGTCTGGGAACTTCGGCGTTAGGTATATTTAATATGAATAAGCAGAATGCGGCGATGCTCAGCAATGTTCATGCCAATATCAGTGATGTCACGTATGAACAGGCTCAGAAGCTGAAAAATCATCTTGATGTGGAAGCAGTCGAGATCAACGAGATATTTGCTTCTGTTGAATATGAAAAGATGAACGGATATTTGGGTTACGGCGAAACGCTTAAAGACGGTATATATTACGGATTTGGAAGCCTTATAGAAGGTCGTCAGCCGAAAGCCGAAAATGAGATCTGCGGACCTGAGGCGTTTTTTAAACGTATGAATACGGAACCGGTTATAGGTAATAAGATTAATATTTCTTTCAGACCTGACGGAACCGGGGCAGTTCAGACTAAGGAATTTACTATATGCGGTATTGTATCCGAAAGAGATATTTCTAATCTTAATGTAAGCGATTCGCGTATTGCTTACAGCGCGTCAATTTCGGATGAATTAGTAAGCCGGTACTTTTCCAAGGACGAGAGGAAATTCAGAGCTTCAATCCGAGTTTTCGGAGAGAATGAACTTACAATAGACGGAATAAAGGAAAAGATAAAAGGCATAGCCGAAGATATAGGCTGCAAAGAAGATGATATTTCGTTTAATAATCAGTATATAGATACTATGTTAGATCCGGGAACGGAAATAAAGCAGATAGCTGCATGTATAGCGTTTATAATAATATTGTTTTCGGCTCTCGTTATTTACAGTATTTACTATGTAAGCGTGATAACGGACGTGCAGGAAATAGGAAAGCTGAAAGCGTTGGGCGCGTCAGATAAGCAGATCAAAAGGCTGCTTTTATTGGAAAGCATGAGGATTTCTGCTGTTGCTGTACCGGCAGGTTTAGCGATCGGCTTTCTGATACCGTATTTTATACTTCCTGCCGTAATGAATAAGGTTCAAAAGGAGAGCGGATTTACGGAGATAGGGCACATTTCTATGTTCTCGCTGCCGGTATTGCTTCTGGTTGCCGCTGCAGTTATCATAACCGTGTATATTTCGCTGATAAAGCCGATACGCATGGCTGCTAAGATTTCTCCCGTGGAGGCTATTCGTTATCAGGAAAGCTCCCGCGGCAAAAAGATCAGAAAGGGAAATATTAATGTTAATGTTTTCCGCCTGAGCGCAGCGAATCTTATGAGAAATAAAAGACGTACTATCGTTACAATGCTTACGATGGGACTGAGCTGCGTGCTGTTTATGAGCTTTGCCGGCGTTATGAACAGTATGAGCGCCGAGGATATCGCGCGCAGGAATATACCGGAGGGCGAGTTTAAGCTGGAAATAGACTGCGAACTGAACGATAAGACGTACCCGGAGAATAACTGGGACAGCGTGCAGCAGCAGGATCTGTTCAGCGACGGTTTTATTAAAGAATTGGAAAGCATAGACGGAGTGGAGAAAACGGCGGGCAGGCAGTTGGTACTGGTAAGTTCCAATTATTCTTCTGAGATATTTGAAGATGAAAGACGTACGACTTTAGAGCCTGTTACCAGAGAAAAAGCTGAGGAATACAGTAAGGATGTCGGCTACGGCGAAATAGACTACGACAAAATGCTCGCAGAAAACGGGGCAATTTTAAGTTTGGAACCGTTCTGGGAAGAATATGGATTTTCCATAGGCGATACAGTTAAACTTACTGTTTACGACGGAAGCAACAGGATTTCTTTAAATGTTAAAGTCCACGCGGCTGTTGCCGACGGATATGCGTCTGTTTTTATGATTCCGCAGGAGCTTTATGAAAAGCTGAATATGAAGTTTAATTCAACTAATGCTCTTTATATTCATGCGGACAAAGATAAATACGACAGTGTAAAATCCGAGCTTCAGAGTATATCGGACAGTAATCAGTATTTTAAGCTGTATTCTATGGATGAGGAACTTAATATAGGCGGCATGGGCGTTAATTTTACAAAGTATCCTATGTATGTGATTCTTATTATGATAGCGGTCATCGGATTTATGAATCTGATTAATACAATGATAACGAGTATAGTCACAAGGAAGCACGAACTCGGTGTGCTTCAGGCGATAGGTCTTTCAGACAGTCAGCTTAAGAGGATGCTTGCGGGCGAAGGCCTGGTATTTACAGCGGGCACGTTGGCAGCTTCCCTTACTTTAGGAAATCTTATAGGATATTTTGTATATCTGTGGGCGAAGGAGAATCACTTTATGAGTTTAACGGCTTATCATTATCCGATCACAGAAACAATATGCCTTGCGGCGGCGCTTATACTGGGTCAATTATTTGTAACGTACTTTATAAATAAACGCGTTCATAAGGAAAGTCTGATAGACAGAATCAGAAGCTGATAGATATAAACAGGCAATGTGCTCGCTGCTTTTTAAGAAAAACAGTCTGAAATAAAAGCTGAACGGAATTATTTTGTGACTTAAATAAAACATCATCATTATAAATTAATATTAATGAAAAAATTATCCTTGCTTTTGGCAGAGTATCCAAGAGCAGGGATTTTTTATATTCAAAAGATGTTTGACATTTTCTGATATTATAGTAGAATAATATATATAATTTTTATATATAGAAATTTTATATATGATAGGAGATGATTGTTATGTATTATCCCATTTCAGCGTTGCTTATAGAATGTTTAATACTGTCGTTTCTGAAATTTCAGGATTCTTACGGATACGAGATCAGTCAGACGATCAAGATGGTATCGAATATTAAGGAATCCACGTTATATCCTATATTAAGGAAATTGGAAAACAGCGGCTATCTGACTACTTACACGCAGGAATATCAGAATCGAAAAAGAAAATATTATTCGCTGACGGAATCGGGCAGAAAGCAGCTCGAATTTTTACAGTCGGAGTGGAGCAGTTACAGGGATATTATAGATGGGATTATAGAGGGGAGGATCAAAAGTGAATAAAGACGAATATTTAAAACAGCTTGAACGATATCTGAAAAAGCTGCCGCAGAAGGATTATGAAAATGCTGTGGAATATTTTACAGAGTATTTTGAGGACGCAGGACCGGAAAACGAGCAGAAAGTAATGGCGGAGCTCGGCACTCCTAAAGAAGCGGCGGCGGAACTTCTCAGGGATCTGCTTGCCCATAAGACGGAAAAGCACAATGATAAGGAAAACAGATGTTATCTGCATAATATTATTGCAATCTCAGTGTTGTCTATATTAACAGCCTCCGTAAGCCTGCCTGTGATATGCGTGGGCATAGCAGTCGTCGTTTGTGTTATTCTGATGATAGTATGCATACTGATTTTTATGTTTTGCTTCGATATAATGCTGATGATTTATAGTGGAAAGATGTTGTTTTACGGGATTGCTGCCGTAAACCATTCTTTGCCGGGAGCTTTTATGTTTACAGGAGCAGGGATTTTCGGTATAGGCTGCGTTATACTGCTTAGCGTGTTTATGGCTTATATATGCAGGTGGATTTTAAATGGGCTTATATATTTTGTCAGATGGATCACAAGGGAAAGGAGCGCCGCATCATGAGAAAAACAGTTAAATTATTGTTGTTGGCGGGGCTGATCTGCTGCGTTGCAGGAAGCGTTTTGTATTTTACGGGCGTCGCTTCGGAAGGCATGAAGTATGTTCGGGAAAGAGAACAATATTACGGAGAGTCTTATTTTAATATGACGAAGCTGGAAAATCGTGTTTTGAAAAAAACTAAAGTGGAAGATTCAGAAGACGTGGTAAGTATAAATGCTGAGCTTGAGTACGTAGATTTAAGGATAGTTGAGTCGGAGGATAATTGTTATTATATAGAATATGAAGTAATCAGCAGAGAAGAAGATCCTGTATCGGTGGAAACAGACGGCGGAGTTATAAATATAAAAGAAAGCGATGCCGAGTTTGCACGTGTAAGTTTTGGCGGAATGGATCGCAGATATGATAATAAAAATTATATTGTTCTTTATGTTCCTAAGGGACAGGAAATTTCGGAGTTTTCTGCGGTTCTGGGCTATGGCGATTGTCTGATTGAGGGACTGAAAGCAGAAAAGGCGGAACTTTCGGGCGAATATAGCGATTTCAATCTTTCGGGCGTGAGTATCAAAGACGGAAATGCAGAATTGGAATACGGCGATTTTAAATATAAAGATGCAGACATCAGAGGAGATGTTGAATTCAATCTTGAATACGGCGATATTAATTTGGAGTTTTCGGATTCATGCGCGGAAACGCTTTCTATTACGGCTGAAACAGGGTTCGGCGACATTAAAGTCGAAGACGGTTTCGGCGGCAATAATACGGAAAATAACTTTGGTACATTATATAAAAAGGAAACTGAAAATACTCAGGGCAGACTTACGATAAATTTGTCTTACGGCGATATGAAAATAGAATAAACTCTCGATTAAATAAAGATTTTTCGGAAGTAAAAACCGGTTGAAATAATCGTCAAAAGCAGAGTCATAAAAATATTAATATTAAAATTGCTTTACACAAATATGTCAATAAAATTACGGTTGTGTAACAAACATTTTAAATGTTGTATGTTTGGTAGGAGATATAGAGATTGATTGCCATATCCCTTGTAATTCAATGTATACAGATTTTGTACCCGTAGTTGAACATAATTAAACAGCTTGTAAAACCGTGGTTGTATTGCTATAATCTGAGTATAAATCCAGCCGTAACAGCAAAGGATTCAGAGTCGCAAAATTCCTGGACTTTAGCAGTTTCGGTGTATCAAATAAATTAATAAACTCAGAAAGGAAGTTTGGATATGAGAGCACGTGTTAAGGCGCTTTCAGTGTTGCTTACATTGTGTATGTTATGTTCTCTGTTATATACGCCTGTGGCGTCGGCAGCTACGGAACAGACAGACGGCAGTGTGACCGGCAGCATTTCGGCTACCATTCGTATTGATTACGAACAGACGCTGGACGAAATCAAAGAGCGAATGGTAAAAGCGGAGATATTAAAAGGGGGAACTTCAATAGGAAGTATTAATCTCTGGGAAGATTTTTCCAGTGGATATTTAAAGAAAGATACTAAAGAATATCCTTTTGAAGTTAAAGTAAGAAGTAATGATAATAATCCGGAATATCTGGATTTTACCGTTAAAAATCTGCCGACAGGCAAATATACGGTGAAATTTACAGGTAAGGGTTATGTTAGTTATTCAGAAAATATCACTTTATCAGATTATTCTCAGCACCTTATTATAGGAACGGGGGATAAGACGTTTACTTTAGGTGATGTAAACGAAGATAATAAAGTGAATAAAGAAGATGTGGAGGCTATTTCCGCTGTTCTTGAAGATCCTGAGAAAAAGCTGAACGGCGAGGATGCCGAGCTTATAAAAGTATATGATCTTAACGGCGATAACAAGATAGACGTTAAAGACCTTTCATATATAAATAATCAGCTTGCAGCTGACGGTGGGGCTTCTGTTATAAATACCGCCATGCTTAATCCGTCGGTGGATATAGAAGACAGCAGGCAGGAGATGCACAGCGGAGGCACGGTTATAAAGTCCTCCGGAGGAGATAATGAATCTGAAGATTTAAAGGATCTTTTTAAGGATAACGGCAGATACTTAACATTTTCTGCAAATGAAAAAACAATTTCTGAAGAAAATCCTGTTATTCTTCCCGTTATTTTAAACAGCGCGACGGAAATGGAAGAGATACAGATTTCATCTCCGGTGCTTTCAGCGCCGCAGAGCGGTAAAGTTACCGTTATAGATGAAAATAACGATAGCCATACTTTTGAATTTAATCGTCCTGACGGAGTTTTTGCCGTAGGCAAATCAGAAGGAAGCAATGTCATTACGATTAATTTAGGCAAACGCGTTGCCGTTAAAAAGATTATTATTACAGTAACAAAAACTGCTGAGGATAAATATGTTACGGTAGAAAATATCCAGTTCTTAAAGGATATAGTTCCCGAAAATCCTGTTCAGCCTAACAGCGAGATAAAAAATCTGACGGCAAAAGCAGGAAACGAGCAGGTAAGTTTAAGCTGGCAGGAGATACCTAACGTATCCGGTTACAAGATTGATTATTATCCTCAGGGAAAAGAAACTGAAAGCAAATCGATGAAGGTTAGCGTTAAAAATGCTAATGTTACAGGTCTTGAGAATCTTAAAAAGTATGTGTTTACCGTAACTCCGACAGATGGAAACTGGGAAGGAAAGCCTTCCAAGCCTGTTGTGGCTATGCCGGAACCTTCCAGCGCTCCTAAAGCTCCGGATATGATAACCATCGGTGAAATGGATGGCGCTCTTTCTGTATCATGGAAGAATAGTGAAAATGCTACTTTCTATGAGGTTTATTATAAGGAGAAAGAAGCTGCTGAGTCTGAATGGAAAAAGTTAGAAGGTACTTTTGATACAACAAGTACAACTGTTAAAGATCTGACTAATGGCACTACATATTCAGTTTATGTAATATCAGGAAATCTGATCGGAAAAAGCGCTCCATCCAGGATTTACGAAGGTACGCCGAAGGCTACTAATTATGACGAGCCTGAAGGAATACCTACAGCCGGAAGATTGGACAAATCCAAGATAGAGAAAATAGAACTCGGAGATCCTAATAATTATAATAAAGCTGATTATCCGAACGGATTTAACGTTAATAACATTATAGACGGCGATTATAAAACTCACTGGACGGTTAAGAACTGGTCCGGAAACGAGCACGTTATCTGCACGTTTAAAGAACCCGTATCCCTTTACAGCGCTATATGGGCGCCGCGTCTGGACGGAAGTTATCCTTCCAATCTCAGAGCGTACAGCGTAAGGGTCTGGTATGATAAGTGTACGGAAACAGGCTGCGAGTCCGGCTGCAAAGGACATCTTTTAGTACCGAATCCTGAAAGCGGCGGAGTAGATAACGGCGGCGGAAGCAGCGGCAGTGATGTCTGGACCTGGCCGAATATCCCGAATTTCTCGTCAATAGCGACGTCGAGATTTGCTATTCTGCCGTTCGGTCCTGTGGAAAATATTAATAAGATCAGCGTAGCGGTTGAGCAGAGAGGCTACAATATAGTAAGTCTGTCCGAGCTGATTTTCTTAGAATACGATAAAAAAAAGTGTCTGCCGGATGAGATAACGGCGCTGTTTGCAGACGGGCTGCATACAAAGCTGGCGTCAGGCGTAAATCAGGCAAAAATAGACGAGCTTAGAGCAAGGCTTAACAGCGACGAGAAGAATTATTATCTGTATACAGACGCTCTTGAAGACGAGCTGAAGTTGGCGGAAGAACTGCTTGCAGGAAGCAGCAAAGGCGTTATCATCAACGGCATAGAGTCAAGAAGCGCTTCTGCGGACAGTCAATATAAACAGGGAGGAAGCGACCTGCAGCCTCTCGGAGTTGCGGCAAGCGCAAATTCAAGAATTACAGTATACGCTGAAGGTATACCTGAAGGCGCTTCGATAGCGGTTAAGGCTACGCAGTTTAATGCCGAAGCGTCCGCATGGCAGGCTCAGGCGGGAACTATCACGAACGGCAGAAATATCATAGATATTCCTAAGATCGGCAGCCAGAATACAGCGAGAGGCGGAAGCCTTTATATAACTTACAGCGGCGCGGACGCAGATAAAATCAGGCTGCATGTGCGCAGAGCCGTAGATATTCCGGTGCTTAATGTTGCGACCGGAATAAACGGAACTAAAATGATGTCCGACGCTGACCGTGACAAGGCTATAAACGATTATCTGACAGAGCTGAAAGCGTTTAATCAGAGTACGGAGTGTCTGAATGTAACGGAAATAGCCACTCCGTCAGTTCTGCTCTCGCTTCCTGCAGCTTCGGTGAAAAACAGCACGGCTGAAACTCTTAAAAATTCTATCCTCGCATGGGAAGATATCATGCATATCTGCAAGACAACCCAGGGTATAAATAATACTTATGCAAATAACGATATGCAGAGCCGCCAGAACATACGCTGCATGCAGATGTTTGCGGGAGCGTTTATGTATGCCGCGGGCAATCATATCGGAATAGGTACAGGCTCATGTGCGGGAATGGTAAGCGGAAAGCCGATCGCTGCTTTGGGAAATAATGCTCAGGCGAATAACCTGTTCGGCTGGGGTATCGCCCATGAAATAGGTCATAATATGGATAAACTCGGAAAAGCCGAGATAACTAATAATATCTATTCCATTATGGTCCAGACTTACGACGGTAAGCAGAACACTCTGCCGTCGCGCTTAGAAAAGAGCAATAAGTATGACGCTATATTTAATAAAGTAGCTCAGGCTTATCCGGGTGCGTCCAACGACGTATTCGTACAGCTGGGAATGTACTGGCAGCTTCATCTGGCTTATGACGACGGAACTGAGCCTCTAAAGTTCTATAATGAGTTCTTTAAAGCATGGAAAGCCGGAACACATTTTAATGGTGCAACTTCTTATGATGATAAAGTAGCCCTTACGGCATCGGCTGTTGCAGGTAAAAACCTTACAGAATTCTTTGAACGCTGGGGCATGACTTTAAGTGACGCAACAAAGACCAAGCTGGCAACTTATGCCGCCGAATCTCGCGCTGTCTGGTATTTAAACGACCAGAGCAGAAGAAACAGGCTTAATAAGACAGGTTCGGCAAGCGGAACCGTAAGCGTTACCGCTGACAAGAGCGGGGATAAGGATATTGTTCTTACGATAGATAACTCAGGCATTACAGGCGATATTCAGGGATATGAAATACGCAGAAACGGAAAATCCATAGCGTTTACAAAGGAAACAACATATACGGATACCATAGGTTCTGCAAATAACCGTACATATCAATACGAAGTGGTTGCTTACGATACCCTCGGAAATAAGATAGCAGATGCAGGATCAGGCGAATTACGTATTTCATATGATAAAGTTATTGATTCAAATCAATATGCGTTTAATATTGAAAATGGCACAGCGACGTTTACTTTAAATAATGAAACAGCGATTTCAGGTATCAAGTTTACAGGTCAGAACTTTAATAACGGAGGAGATTTCACGGTAGAGATCACTTCTGCAGAAGCTAACGCTCAGCCTGTGACAGCAAAGAGCAGTCAATTTACGGATGCTGATAATCTTGCATCAGATAAATCGAACAGCTTTGTGACGTACTTTAATAAACCGGGAACGAGTAGCACGGATACAAGAATCTGGACTTATGACGCCAAGACCGTAAAAGTTACGGGAGTTCCGGCAGGAGCAACCGTTCAGCTTATAAGCTACGCGGGCGACGATGTGGCGTTCCTTGAGAAAGGCAGCGTAGGTCGTCTGGCTTCGGATTATTCTTATACGGATGCAGATAATAAAACGCAGACAATACCGAAAGGCACGCTGATAATCACAGGAACGTATCGCGGAAATCCTGTGTTCAACACTATCAAGATCAGAGGAAAGTTTGCAACTAACTCAAACGGAGATGCAGATGTTGAAACTAAAATAGAAGAACGCGATATAGACGGTTATACTCTTATGTTTGCTGAAATTCCAGCCGACGGTGAGGTCAGCGATATAAGCGACGGCATTTTCATATTCGTTCCGAACGTACAAAACGAAGCTGAGCTTCAGGGCGTATCTTCATGCGACAGCGTTAATCTGCTGCCTGCTCAGATAAAGGCGATAATGGAAATAACCGATGATCCTAACAGCGCGGCAAGTAAGAGAACCAGCGCGGAAACTTTATGGATAAATTCACCGGGCGCATCAAATTCGCTGAAATTTGATGAAGAAGGCGGAGCATCCTCCGGAGATGGTTTGCCTGAAATAAAACTGGAGGGCAATCAGCCATGAGAATAAAAAAATCTTTAATCTCGCTTTTAACAGCGATTATAATGGTGTGCGCGCTGCCGATTTCGGCAGCGGCGGCAGAGCCGGATATAGTTTATAAAGAAACAGGCGATAAAAATGCGAATACTATTATCATAAATAATCTTAAAAATCGCAGCGTATATTCTTTGCAGGTTGAACTTTTCTTTGCAGAGGTTTATAATAACGCGTCGTTCGTATTTGATAATAATTCTAATAATCAAAATGATAAATTGGCTTCAGCTATCCGAACAGAAGATATAGACGGAAAAACAAAAATAACCCTTTATTTAGCTTCTGCCCTTAGTGCCGGACCGCTGAATACTTCACATAAAAATAGTGAAGTTACGATGGGAGTTTTGAATCTGGGTGCAGAATTTAAAACACCTGAAAGAGTTAATATATCGGCTTTAAATCAAGACGGAAAAACAGCTGAGCCTGATACTACCGGAACTTCCGGCGGAAATAACGGAGGCGGCGGAGGCGGCACTTCCAGCAGCACGTCTTACAGTATTAATATTAATACTTCTGCGAACGGTTCTGTTTCAGCAGAACCAAGCAAAGCTAAAAGCGGTACGGTTATTACGCTTACCGTAAAGCCGAACAGCGGTTACGAGCTTAATACAATAGAAGCAAAATCCAAGTCGGGCAGCAAATTATCCCTGACAAAGAAAGACGATAATAAATATACGTTTAAGATGCCGAGTTCCAATGTTGATGTTACGGCTGTGTTCAAGGAATCGGGAATCGTTCCTAAACCGCCTGTAACAGAACCGACTCCGATGTCATTTACGGATGTAAATCCAAGCGATTGGTATTACGAAGCTGTGCGTTATGTTTACGATAAAGGCATGATGAACGGAACGTCGGCTTCTGCTTTCAGCCCTAATTCGACCACTACAAGAGGCATGATCGTTACGATACTTCACCGCCTGGAAGGCACGCCTGCGTCTGCAGCAGCGGCTTTCCCTGATGTTGCGGCGGGGCAGTATTATACGGATGCGGTTGCCTGGGCTTCTGCCAACGGCATAGTTACCGGATACGGCAGCGGCAGGTTCGGTCCGAACGACAGTATTACAAGAGAGCAAATGTCTGCTATTTTGTACCGTTACGCTCGTTATAAGAGTTATAATACTTCTGCTTCCGGCGATCTTTCGGCATTTTCCGATCAGGTTTCCATATCGGATTATGCTGCAGAACCGATGCGCTGGGCTGTAGGCAGCGGTCTTATAACAGGTATGGGCGACGGCAGAGTAGCTCCGTTAGGAAACGGCACCAGAGCTCAGATCGCAGCGATATTAATGAGATTTTGTGAGAATATAGCGAAATAATAAAATATCGAGTATTGATTTCGTTAAAAGCCGAAATAATATTTTAAGAGAGATTCGGCAGTAAATAATAAAATATTTAATATTAATAATATATGCAAGCATACATATGATATATTAAAATATATTTTAGTCATATTCAGCGATAATTTGCATATCGATATTATTAACGAAAACCCGCTTGCGGAATCTGCAGGCGGGTTTTATAATAGAAAAATTTACAGATAATATGTAAATAACATATTATGATTAAATAAATATTAATTTGTTTTATCTAAATCAATATATATTATTATTAATGGTTTATACTTAATTATAATAATATATTACAAAAATAGTTTGGTTTAGTTATAATAAATTATATATAGAAAAAGATATCTGTATCTATATATCAATAAATTGCGGCAATATAATTGTATGGATTACAGCCAAAGGAGGAAAAATTATGAGAATAAGCGCAAGAAATCAGTTTTCAGGTAAAATAAGCAAGGTTACAGAAGGAGCGGTGAATGGAATCGTTACGCTTGACGTGAACGGAACGCCTGTAACAGGTACTATTTCTATGGAAGCTATAAAAGAACTCGGTTTAAAGGAAGGCTCAGAGGCGACAGCCATTATAAAGGCTACGGAAGTTATGATAGGCATGGGTGAGATTAATATCAGCGCAAGAAATAAGCTGCCAGGAAAGATTGTAAGCGTAACGGAAGGCGCTGTTAATGCTATTGTAATTATGGATGTTTTAGGCGGAAATAAACTTTCATCAACTGTTTCACTGACAGCAGTAAAAGAACTCGGATTAAAGGAAGGATCCGATGCAGTCGCTGTTATTAAAGCTACTTCTGTAATGTTCGGATGCTGATCAGAATATTAAAATTTCGGTATTTTTCGTAAATAAATCGCTAAATAGGAGAAAAATAAACTAAGAGTAAAAATAATATATTTTCAGTTTATAATATTGACTTTAACTGAATAAATTAATTTTAACCGGAGGAAAACCTTCCGGTTTTTTCTTTACAGATTGTTTTAACCGTCGGCTGCGTGATATAATATACGGAAATAAGCGTATCTGAAGGCGGTTTTGGATACGTTTTTTCAAAGGGAGGAAATTATGGAGCATGAAAATATTACGATTGAGTCGTCTATAGATGGGTTTCCTATAAGTGCGCTGATATTGTCAGCGGGAAAAGAACGGGCAGCCGGAATTTCGGCTGATAAATCGGAGGAAACCGCAGGTAAATTAAGAGGGATAGTTCAGATTGTTCACGGTATGGCGGAGCATAAAGAGCGTTATACAGATTTTATGGAATTTCTTGCTGTCAGGGGATATGTCTGCGTGATTCATGATAACAGAGGGCATGGTAAAAGCGTTCGTGACAAATCTGATCTGGGTTATTTTTATGGTGATGGTTTTAAATGTTTGCTTCAGGATGTTTCAGATGTTGCGCAGCATGTGAGAAAAATTTATCCTGATATTCCCCGTTATCTTTTAGGTCACAGTATGGGTTCTCTTATTGTAAGGGCTTATGCAAAACGGCATGACGACGAGCTTGCAGGGCTTATAGTCGTCGGTTCTCCGTCAAAACATACAGGGCAGAGATTAGGATTATTTTTGACAAAAATTATAGGAGGAATCACAGGAGAAAGGCGTGTAAGTCCGTTTATAGAAAAAATTGCGGGACCTAAGCCGAAAGATCCGAAAGCCTCATCAAAATACGCCTGGATATGCAGCGATGAAAATATCGTGAAGGAATTTGAAAAGGACGAGTTGTGTGGATTTGCATTTACCATAAACGGATATGAAAATTTAATGAAGCTGTTGATAGACGTGTATGATAAAAGCGGCTGGCAGGTAAAAAATCCCGATCTGCCTGTTCATTTTGCATCGGGTAAGGAAGATGTATGTCTTATTAATGAAAAGCGCTTCAGAGAAGCGGTAGGATTTATGCGGCAGGTCGGGTACAGGAATGTTTCATCAAAGCTGTATAACGGCATGTATCACGAAATATTAAATGAAAAGGGCAGAGCTCATGTTTACGAGGATTTAGCGGAGGTTATCGCTGAAATGTCCGAAGCTGTACAGCATGTTTAGTGAGATGGTTTTTAATCAACATAAATATTTAAAAGAGAAAATTATTGTCGGTTCTGTTGAAATGAACACGAACGCCTGCGGTATGCGTTAGGATTTATCCGTCGGGTTGGTAGATTGTAACTCAATCGCCGAAAAACGGAAATTGAACTTACCGCCTGTTATGATGGTTTTAGCAGAAAGGGAGTAATTCAATATTTTAAGCAAAGTTGGATTATATGGTGAAGAAATGGTTTATTTTGAATGTGATTATACTGAAGGGGCGCTGCCTGAAATTTTGCAGCGTTTACATGATACTAATTTTGAGCAGACGTTGGGATATGGAGAAGACGAGCATTGCGCCCGCGCTGCGCAGCTTATAAAAAGCGCCTGCGGAGTTTCGGATGCAGACGTTCATTTTCTCGTGGGCGGTACGCAGACCAACAGCACCGTTATAAACAGCATATTAAGACCTCACCAGGGCGTGATCGCCTGCAGCAGCGGTCATATTAACGTTCATGAAACCGGAGCTATTGAGGCTTGCGGTCATAAAGTGTTAGCCGTTTGCGGTGAGGATGGCAAAATCACAGCAGCTCAGGCAGATGATATGATTTCAGGGCATTTTGCAGATCCAACAGCGGAGCATATGGTGCAGCCGGGCATGGTGTATATTTCTTTTCCAACGGAAACCGGGACTATTTACAGTAAAGCGGAGCTTGCGGCAATAAAACAGGTATGCGGCAGGCACGGAGTTCCTTTGTTTATAGACGGCGCTCGTCTTGGATACGGTCTTATGGCTGAGAGCTGCGATGTAACGCTGCATGATATAGCGGAGCTTTCCGATGTGTTCTATATCGGAGGCACGAAAGTGGGAGCTTTGTTCGGAGAAGCCGTTGTCATTACTAATAATAATTTGAAAAAAGATTTCAGATATATAATGAAGCAGCACGGCGCTATGCTGGCAAAGGGAAGAATACTTGGTATTCAATTTGAAGTTCTGTTTGAAAAGGATGAAGACAACGGCAATATTCGTTATTTTAATGCGGCAAAGCACGGGATAGATCAGGCGATGCGTATAAGGGAGGCTTTTAAATCTGCAGGCGCGGAGATGTCAGGAAAATCCGTTACGAATCAGCAGTTTGTTATTCTTAATGAAAAACAGATAAATAAATTAAGCGAAAAATACGGATTTGAGGTATGGGAATCTGTTAAAGAAAACAGTTATTTATGCAGATTTTGTACAAGCTGGGCGTCTAAAGCGGAAAATGTAGACAAACTTATTGCGGATATAAAAATTATA
The DNA here is from genome assembly GCA_022790955.1 of Bacillota bacterium. GTDB lineage: Bacteria > Bacillota > Clostridia > Peptostreptococcales > Anaerovoracaceae > JAAVYD01. Next base: position 93,347 of record JAAVYD010000034.1, on the reverse strand, counting down.
TTCTAAAGCTGCTGCCAAAAAAACGGTATAAAATGTATATTGTATGCTGTATAATAAGTAACAACAATAATTCCTCTAAAGCAGAAGATATGATAAATGACATAGATCTGCTTTGGAGGAATTTAATATATGTGCGTTTATATGCACAGATCAAAGTAGAAATTAAATTCGGTGAGATTATCAGAAGCGCTCACATGTATTTGGTCGGCGGACATTAAGAGATTACACAGAATAATCCGCGGATAAGCCGGATAGTCCGAATCCAGAAGAATGAAATCTGTTTTTAAAGTTATTTCACCTCTTATTCGATCCTCCGTAGATATTTTAATATCTGCCTGAATCTGCTTTGCCATTCTCAGCGCCTGGCGGGAGATTTCATGAAAATAGATGATCTTTTCTCTGTCGAGAACAGGTTCGGGCGCGTTTTTCATTTTTTCATTGTATCTGTTGATAAACTTTTCTAATTCGAGTTGAATTTTTCTACTTTCTTCTATACGTTCTTTTTCTGTAAGCGAAGCATTATGTTTTTTTGTAGATTCTTCTATATTTTTTATAGTTTCTTGCGCTTGAGCATAATATTTTCTTTCTATGTTCATATTGTTTCCTCATAAATAATTATTGCGATAATAATATCGCCTTTATAGTTATAATAGACCATGTTACACATCACTAAATATAGTAGAACAATAATATTTGTTATAAATTATTATAATTATCTACAACCATAGTTACAATAGTGTTATTGAAGAAAAATATATAAAATTATAATTACATTCCATATATTGACAAAACTTGTTTTATAATCCATAATAAATACGTGAATAAAGTTATTTTCCGATTTACGGATATGGAGGAAGTATGGATTATAAATTATTTAAGGAATTAGTAAAAGCGGAAACTGAAAGATCGGCAGGCTCAGGAAGCAGGACGGTATTTGGATTCAACTCTGATGATGCCGAAAATATCAGCGTTAATATAGTGAAGTCAGGAAAAATATATACATCTGTTGTGGATATGAGATTTATATATGAATTTTATCTTCGAAGCGGTTGTTCTATTCAGAAGATCGCAGATTGCCTGGCGGATTTTGTATGTTCTGCTTCTGGAAGCGACTGTTTAGATATGGTTGCCGGCGGTATTTTTGATGATATTTTGGATTTGAGCAGAGTGAGCGATAAAATATTTATAGCTCTTATGAACAGAGAGCTGAATCGAGAAGAACTTTGTGATTTGCCGTCTGTTCCATTCCTGGATATGGAAGCTACGTTTTTTATAAGTTTACAGGCGGGAACGAATATGGAGGATGTTATTCGTGTTACTAATGATATTATAACACGATGGGAGGTAGATGAGGATGAGTTATTTGAAATAGGTCTGCAAAATTTAAGAGATCAATATAATTTTATGATACGGGACATGGGTGAAGTAATTGATTTTATGGTATTTGCAGAACGCGACGAGTTGAATTTTCAGGAAAAATTTACTGAAAATACGGGTATTTTTAATTCAAACTGTGCAGATCATGATATTAATATGTATCCTGTTTTTGACAGAACTATGAAGAACGGTTCGGCTGTAATGCTTTTGCCTGAGGTATTGTCCGGTTTTTCAGACATGATCGGAGGCAATTTGATTATTTTGCCTTCTTCTGTTAATGAAGTAATTCTTGTTAAGGATACGGGTGAGGAGGATTATGAGGAATATAAAAGGATTGTAAGGAATGTTAATAAAATAGTACGTAAACCGGAAATTTTAAGTTACAGCGTTTATAAATATAATAAAGGCGACAGCGGGGTGCAGATAGCGGCATAAGAGCTGACAGTGATAGAAATTTTTCTTTACGATGGAAAAATTTGATGCAGATTATTATATGCGGATTAGCGATGTAATAGGAATTTGCTGATGGTAATGCGCGTAAAAGGATATGAGATTCAAGAATACAACAGACTTATTTCCAAGAAGTTACAATATAAAAAGCTGGCAGTTACAATGATTATAATCTGACAGACGTTTAGGTTATATTCAAAAAACAGTAAAATCGTTATGAATGCCAATTACAGATCGCTGCAAAAAGATATCTGCTGTTAAATAAGATCATGTGGCAATGGTGACGGAAGCAGGAAATAATTATATAAGAAACTCATTATAACAGTTCGCTTCGTTCGGAATGATGTGTAAACGAGAATTTAAGCTGCTATTTTTTATGCGTTCGGTATTATTTAAGGCTGCCATAGCGGTATGGCAGAAATATAATAATTTGATTTTAAAATTAATCCCCGAAAGCCAGAATAAAAATCTGATTTTCGGGGATTGTTCACCTTGTATTTTATATCTTTTTATAAGAAATGAGGAATTTATTAATATGATTATCCTTCATTGCTTTCTGTTGTTATATAAAACAGATCGTTGTGCTTCATAAGATTATCGAACAGATTATTATACTGGACTTTTTCATAGCCGGCGAGCAGTTCTGTGTATTCGGTCGTTTCGTCATATGTATGATAAGTTCCGTCTGCAGTGATATAACCGGTGGTGTCGATAACAGGCAGCTTGCTGTATATTGCTGACAGATAGTCGTTATACTGTGTAGTTTTTATCCCTGCAGTCTGGAGCAGCAGGGTAGACAGATAATTAGAGCTCATTCTGTCTATATATCCTTCATCTATATTGTAATTAGCCCAAAGGATAAAAGGAGTTACATAACGTTTTTGTTTTTGTTCTACTGTCAGTTCCGTAAGCTCGCTTCCCAGCAGAGATTCTACAAATTCGTCTTCTATGCTCGGCTGATGGTCGCCAAACATGAGTATTATGGTAGGTTCAGAAACGTGGCTGAAATAATCCACAAGTTCGGCAAACGCCTGGTCTGCTTCATACATCAACGACAGAAATCTGTTGGCTTTAGGATAAAATTCTTCTGTTGAAGTGAGCTTTATCTGTTGTTGGAAATTATTATATGCAACGTCGTAACCGCCGTGATTCTGCATAGTTACATTAAACATGAAAAACGGTTTTGAAGGATCGCGGTTTTCATACATACTTTCTAATACTTTATAGTCGTATGAATCGCTGACAAATCTGCGAAGAAGCACTTTTTCATCTGGGAATTTTGCGGAAACTGCGTCTTCATATTCGGTAAAGCTGATCTTATTGTCCCGATAATCTTCTATGATATCTTCGCCGATGATGTCTTCTACGCTGACAAAATTTTCAAATCCAAGCAGAGGATAATTAACGTCTCTTTTCCAGCTCGAACCGTAATAAGCGTGAAGAGCCTGCCGTGAATAGTTCTGGGCTTCTAATGTGTATGGAAGCGACGGAAGTTTGCTTTTTATGTAAAGTTCGTATGCGTTGCTGCCGCCCGTAAGAAACGCCATGGAATTTCCTGTGAGAAATTCAAATTCTGAATTGCTCGTTCCCGCGCCGTTTACAGGCATATAAAGATTTCCTTTAATTGTATTTTTTGTAATACTTCGAGTAAACGGCATATAATCCATATTTGTTTCAAATTGACCGAGAGCCCTCAAATCTGCGTAAGTTTCGTTCATGATGGCTATGATGTTCGGAACCTGACCTTTTTTAAGCCGGGCTGAAGCGCGCGGCTGTGAAACTGTGGAAGAGCCCTGCACCGCCAGAGGCGTATCCATGGAGGTATTCGGCAGCTTCTGCGCTGCTTCGCCGTTTTCATCCAATGCATCTTCTGGAATAGGGCTTTCGGGATCATTAATACTATCCTCTTGCGGAGTATCCGTTATTTCGTTGTTATTAATTTCTGCTGCTGTTTTAAGCGCCTCCTCCTCAAGACGTTTGCGTTCAAGTTCCTGAGAAGCAATCGATGATTTCAGGATACCTTTATCGTCTTCGTTTTCTAAAAGAACCTGAGCTATTATTTCGGGAATTTCTCCGGAACTGTAATTTTCAGGTTTTTCTATGATAAGATATTTTGTGTTCAGTATGAAATTAAGAAACGTACCGCTTTTATTATAGCCGCGTTCCTGGTTCCAGAAATCCGGTTTTAAACCGTAATTCGCAGCCGCGTCCGTAGTGTAAAACGGTATGAGAACCGCGGCGATAAGAGCGATACTGACAACTCTGTTTATCATTCTTGAGAAGCGATGCATTTTATAACGGGGCATTTTTACCGCAAGTATTTCTATTCCGAGGAATGTAAGAAAACCCGTTATGTAATCAGCCGTAATCGATAGGCTGTATCCTGCGGCTACGTCAAGTCCTGTCGCAACTGTAACCAGATCGGCAGGCATAAGGGGAGTTCCCCTTGAAGTAAGTATAAAATCAGCGGTTATTGAAAATATGAATATTATAGGCGTGATAATAATTATTGACATCCGCAGCGTTCCGCTGAAAACCGTACACAGTGAATACAGGAGAAGGAACAGCAGATAATTTGCTATTGTAGCAAGGGGAGAGAAATCGTATATAAATACGCTTTGTATACATTCCGACATAAACAGAGCGAAGAACGGTACGAGCAGATAAAATATAACGCTGTAAATTTTCTGCCCGCGTTGTTCCATAGGTATGCGGACGGCTGTTATAAGTCCGATAAGCAGACAACCGAGTATGCTGAGAGCGAATACTGCGCCGCCGTAATCCAGACCGCCGTTAAAAAAACGGTTTGAAAAAAGTATTGTTATAAGGATCAGGACGGCGGTTATGACGCTGCCGGCTGCAAGAGATCGCCGGCTTATCATAATGCGGTTTTTAATAAAGCTAAGAGGGGGTATATTAATACCTTTGCCCGACCTGCTTATGCCGCCGCTGTAAAATCTGTCCAGCCTGCCGTTCCAGTCGAGTTTTTCTGTTTTGTTTTTTCTGAAAATTCTCGACAGCCTGCTGCCGGAGCCGGCTTGTTTATTTGTATTATCCATATTATTTAAGTTATCTGAATTATTTGAATTAATAGTTATCATGTTATTTTCCAATTAATGATTATATATATAATAAGCGCCGAATATCCGTTACGCTTCTGAAAGCGTCGGGTCATATTTCCGACTTTTGTTGGTCGGGCTATAATTTTTCGTCAAAATTAAGCGGATAAATCCGGACGCATGCTGCAAGCGGAGTTTGTAATAATTTGCTTTGCTTTAAACATTTATGTATCGGGTGAATCCGAAAATTTATTTTGCTGTTTTATATTAAAGCAGAGTCAATGCTTGAAGCTGCGGCAGACCGCAGCTTTTTTCGAATATAGCCCGATAATAATTATATCATAATTATAGCACGTTTATAACGGCAGAATAATTTACTATTTCTTAATTATTAAGATTTAATAGCCTGCTGAAGTACCGTATTTGCGACTCTTCCGGCAGTTCTCGCGCCCGAACCGCCTTCTTCGACCATCACTACAAAAGCTAAAGGATGATCTTCATCGTCTAAGAATCCGACAAACCAAGCGTTATCGGCGTCTGAATGATCGGTCTGCGCTGTGCCGGACTTTGCGCATATTTCCAGACCGGGAAAATTCTTCTGACCGTAATTGTTTATTACATCGGTTCTCATCATGTTTTTCAGTTCTTTTGCAGTGGAGCTATTGATAAGATTGCCTGTAAAGTGTTTTATATATAAACTGTTTCTCACACCTTCACGAAAAGCTGTATATGATAATATCTGAGGAACGGCGGCGGAACCTTCGTTTGCTACCGCTCCGCAGAATATCATCATAGAGCATGGATTTACGAGATCCCTGCCCTGTCCGACTCCGGACCAGGCTAAGTCCGGAGCGCCGTCGCCTTCAAAGTCGAAAGAAGATTTCATGGTATTGATACCGTTGATTGAGTAGCTGTCTGTAAGACCTGTGGAATCCGCGTAGTCTGATAAGACGTCGGCGCCCATTTCTACCGCGAGAGTTCCGAAAACACAGTTGCAGGAATGGTTGAGCGCTTCTTCAAAATTCATTGTGCCGTGTACGCCCGGACACGTGATCTTCGATCCGTTTATATCTGTGCTTCCTGTGCAATTAAAGGTACGGGTATGGATATCAGATATTTTTTCCAGTGCAGCCGTGGCTGTTATTATTTTAAACGTGGAACCAGGAATAAATTTTGCAGAAGTGAGCCTGTTTATAAAAACTCCGTCGTTCGCTTTATCTTCTGGATCTACTCCCTGGTTAAGATCATATGTAGGGCTGCTTACCATGCAGATTATTTCGCCGGTTTTGTAATTGTATACGCCCACCATGCCATTGTGACCGTTAAGAGCTTCGTAAGCGGCAGCGCACAGATCTGCGTCTATGGTAAGGTACACGTCGCGGCCTCCGGGGATTATAGTATTTGCACCAGTAACGATATTATATCCTGTGAGTTTATCAGCAAAGCGACTAAGCGCGCCCGTGCCGATCAGCCCCTGAGGATCTCCGACTGCATGAAGCGTCGCCCGCCGTATAACCGAACTGCTGCTGTATGTCCATTTATCATTGTTGTAGTCAGCAAGTACTTTGCCATTTTTGTCTAAAACCCGACCGCAGTTTAAAACGCCGTTCGTATACAGATGTCTGTTTGATGGAAATGCAGCCCAGTCGCCGCCTTTTACCAGGAATTTGAATGTAAATACTGCGGTTCCGGCTACGAGAATAAACGAAAGAAACAGACATGCAAGGCTTCGCGCCGTTATTTTTTTCATATCTCCGTCCTCCAGTCGCTGTTAAAATCATCTGTAATTTCATCAAGATCATCGCTGAAATATTCTATGATATCGTCGGTATAAGGTTCCTGATTTGCTGTAAAGCTGTCTGAACCTGTGTGATATGATTTCCAGTTGAATCTGCCTGAATCATGAGGAATATGGTCGTCGGAATCATCGAATGACTGAAGCGGCTCGTCATAATTATTTTTATATAGATTGTGAGTATTGTAAACACTGGTGTTTCTGTCGAGCCAGCTGCGCTGATGCGAAGTTGTGTAATCCGTGGCGGCAAGGAGCGCGTCTATATCGTCGAAATTTATATCGTCAGTGTCGTCTGAAAGAACGGTATAGCTGTTGGCGCCGCTGTAAGCGTTTGTATCGAAGGATACGCGAGAGCTTTCGCCGGCGTGCAGTTCCTCAGAATCAAAAGAATATGTAGGTCTGAAATCGAAGTATCTTACATTATCGGATCGGTTTGCTGAATCGTAATGATTGTGGTCTGCTGTGGAGTTGCTGTAACGGAGGCTGCCGGACAGACGTTCTGAATGGTAGACATCGGTAGTTCGATTCAGCCAGCTGTGATGATGCGAAGACGTGTAATTCGTCGCTGCGAGCAGTTCGTCTATATCGTTTAAATTGATATCTCCGGTATTGCTGTGCATGGCGTTCAAATCATAGCGTCCGGTAACGTTCAGTTCGTACAGATTATCGTCATCGGGAAGTCTGGCAGGGCTGTAAGTGTTAATATCATCGGCTGCGTCCGAATCTGCGAAGTTGTCGAAATGCGAGCTGTCCGTCAGATTTTGAGAGCTGTAAATATTAGTATCCCGATTGAGCCAGTCGCGTTCGTGAGAGCCGGTATCGTTATTCGGATCATAAGACCCGCCGGGAGGCGCCGCGCTGCTGTACACGGCTGGATCGTTTCCGTTAATTGTATTAATATTTTCTGCAGTCTGTTCTGGAAGCTGTTCTATATCGTCAAACTGTCTGAAAAAGTCGTCTATTTCGTCTGCATCCTGCTGTCCGCTGAACGCCGGATCCGATAAAAGCCGCGTATTTTTTGCGGTTTTTTGCTTTTGCAGTTTGTTGTTCATGGAATTAAGCGGATCTGTCGGTACATCTCCGAGAGCTGTTTTTTTTCTGACGGCGAAACTTGCATTCTGCCGCGTATCCGCAGCCTTCAGGAAAGACAGCAGACCCCAGGAGGCGATCATGCTCGATCCTCCGCAGGATATAAACGGGAAAGTAACTCCTGTGAGGGGCAGCAGGTCTACCGAGCCGAATACGTTTAATATCGTCTGAAATACAAGCAGGGAAGTCGCTGCGCAGGCGGCTATTGTGTAGTAAGACGATCTGCCGGTTTGAACTACTCTGAAAGAGAATACGGACAGCGTTACTATTATGGCAATGGAAAGCAGCGCGATTATAAGTCCCCATTCTTCGCACAGCATACCGAATACCAGATCCGTGTTTGCGGCGGCTACGTTGTGCAGCCAGCCGTCCCCTGAACCAACGCCGATAAATCCTCCGCTTGCCGACGCCGACATGGTTCGCACCTGCTGATATCCTGTGTCGCTGGCGTTTTCCCATGCGTGTCCCCATACGGCGAATCTTGCGGCTATGTAAGGTTTAAAGCGCAGTATCATTACTATAGCGCCGGCTGCGGCTCCGCATATGAGTGAAAGGGTGGCGAAATCTCCTGAGCGCATAAACGCAATTACGAGAAATACCACGAAAAATATGGCTGCAGTACCGAAGTCGCCCATAGCTGCGAGAGCCAGCAGGCAGATGCCTGAAAGGCACATAAATCCGAACAGATTTCTTTTTACGAAAAGCCGATCTAACGTTGCGGCTCCTGCGAATATAAAGCAGATTTTTGCAAATTCCGAAGGCTGCACCGATACGCCGAATATGGATATCCAGTTGGAAGCTCCGTATTTCAGTTTTCCGAAAACGGTGTTTACAGCGAATAAACCCACAGTAGCGACAGCCATAAGCATACGCATTTTTACTACGCGGTCGAGATCGCGCAGATACCAGCCCAGAATTATAAAGCCGATGACGCCGATTATTATGGCGATAGTCTGCTTGAGAAGGATACTTGGAGCAGAAGACGCAGTGACGGCGAGATTAAGCGTGCAGGCGAAAAATGCCAGGATTTCCGGTTCAAAGCCCGTTTGTCCAAGGGCTCTGGTAAATATTACATATCCCCACATTACGCCCGCTAAAAGTCCGAAGCAGGACAGAAGCGCGGACGCGTTTTCGGGTCTTGTTATAAGAAGCTGGATTAGCGTAAGAAGCTGAAATACCGACAGGGTGATAAAAGAAACCCAGGGAGGAAGCGGGCGGCTTTTTTTTATGCGTTTTTGCTTTTCTATTTCGTGTTCCTGTTTTGTGATCGCCTCAAAAGTAAATTCCACGCCACCGATTTTTAATTTATCTCCGTATTTAAGCTGAGTTTTTCCTTTTATGACTTTATTGTTTATAAGCGTAGTGTCTTTTTCACTGAGATTGTGGACGAACCAGTTGCCGTCGTCATCTCGTATAAGAGCGCACTGAGTTCTTGATATTGTAGCGAATTTTATGATTATATCGCAGTGGCGAGCTCTGCCAACCGTACATTCCCAGTGGTTTATAGGGAATTTGCCGAGTTCTTTTGATTTAAGATAGCCCCAGGTTTCTTTTGGGTTTTTTACCTGCATCATTTCGCGTATAACGGATAACAGAATATGGAGAGCCAGAAGGGGAAGTATCCATCTTATTACCTGAGTGTATACGGAAGCGAAAGTTATATCGCTTTCTGAGATCCATGTGAATACGTATTTGATTATATCCGAAGCCCGATCGGCTATCTGGGACATGAGATCCGAGAGCTGGGGCAGTATGTCCGAAATCAGCTGCTTGATATTTTCCATTATTAATACCTTTGTTATGAGAATTGAAATTTATTTTAACGGTAGATTTTTTCTTTATGATTATAGTCACCGCATTTGAGAATCGTTAAAAAGGAAGCGAGGGAAAATGCGGCGTGACAAGATATTTCTTGTCAAATTTACTGCACTCCTTCGCAGAGCTTTTGATTTATATATTGCTCTGCTGCGCCGTCCCATTTTGTACGTTTGCTTCTTTAATATTCTGAAAACACAGTTTGTATTATTCGTTTTGATGTGTTTTAACAAAATGGGCGAGAAGGACGCAGGCGGGCTTGTTGCCCGTCAGGGAAGACAACGCAGTTAGCAGCACATTTTATCTGCTGAACTTTACCGATTTTTGAATGCGGTGACTATATAATATAATATGACAATCCCGGTTCTTATGCAAATAATGTTTTATGTTTTAAAACCTTAAATTTAATGTTATAATATTTCCAGCCATATGTTCGCGGTACAGTCAACGTACTTGAGAATCGTTAAAAAGGAAGCGAGGGAAAATGCGGTATGACAAGATCGCCTTACTCCGCTCTTTCGCAGAGCTTTTAATCCATACTGCTCTGCTGCGCCGTCCAATTTTGTATTTTTACTTATTTACATTATAAAAACACAGTTTATATTATTCGTTTTACTGTGTTTTGGCAAAATTGGCGAGAAAGACACAGGCGGGCTGCCCGGCAAAGAGGACAACGCATCCCGCCGCAGTTTATCCGCCGGACTTTACCGATTTTTGAGTGAGTCGACTATGAAAGCAGACATTTTACGATCGGCTGTTATTAGCGTAAACTTTATTGAACGATTATTGAGAGGTAATTATGGAACCTAAATATAAGCGAGTGATTCTTAAGATCAGCGGGGAGGCTCTTGCCGGAGAAAAAAAGCAGGGTCTTGATGAGGATATGCTTAATATGGTGGCTCAGCAGGTAAAAAAGATCTGCGATACGGGCGTTCAGGTAGCGGTAGTAGTAGGAGGAGGAAATTTCTGGAGAGGCAGGACAAGCAAAAATATGGACAGGACGACTTCGGATCATATGGGTATGCTTGCCACTGTTATAAATTCTCTTGCTCTTCAGACTTCATTTGAAGCTATAGGGATTCCTACAAGGGTGCAGACTGCCATAGAAATGAGAGAAATCGCGGAGCCTTATATAAGAAGAAAGGCTATTTCTCATCTGAGAAAAAATATCGTAGTAATATTTGGCGGAGGAATAGGAAATCCGTTCTTTTCTACGGATACTACGGCAGCTTTAAGAGCGGCTGAGATCGAAGCGGATGTAATACTTCTTGCAAAAAAGGTCGATGCTGTATATGACAGCGATCCGGAGATTAATCCGAACGCAAAGAAATATGAAGTACTCACTCATCAGGAAATTTTGGAAAAGAATCTTAAAGTAATGGATTCTACTGCTGCTTCAATATGCAGGGATAACAACATCATGATACATGTGTTCGGTTTGCACGAGCCGGATAATGTTATAAAAGCCGTGTGCGGAGAAAAAATAGGCACGTTTATATCTTAATATTTCTTAAATAACCGGAGCGGTTCGGCAGAAATTTTACCGGATCAGGAACGGGAAATATCAAATAAGCGCAGTCGGAAACGACGGCCGCCGATCTTCAGAAAACATACTTAGGAGGAAAATATGAACGATTTAATTAAAAATTTTAACGACAAAGCAGATAAAACCATAGCGCTTTTAAGAGAAGATCTGAATACTGTAAGGGCGGGAAGGGCTAATCCTGCTATATTAGACAAGGTTTCAGCCGATTATTACGGCACTATGACGCCTCTCAAGAGCCTTGCAAATATATCAGTGCCGGATCCGAGAACGCTTATGATATCTCCATTCGACGTTACCTGCATTTCTGCTGTGGAAAAGGCTATAAACGAAGCTAATTTGGGTCTGAATCCTTCAAACGACGGCAAGGTTATAAGGCTTTCGATTCCTCAGCTTACGGAAGAAAGAAGAAAAGAGCTTACAAAAACTACAAAAAAAATGAGCGAAGACGCTAAAGTAGCAGTGAGAAATCTCAGAAGGGACGCTAACGACGCCGCAAAGAAGATGGAAAAAGACGGCGATATAACAGAGGACGATCTGAAAAAGGGTCTGGACAGAATACAGAAAACAACGGACGATATAATTAAGAGAATAGACGAGATCATAGCCAATAAGGATAAAGAAATCCTGGAGGTATAGTTTTGCATAATATACCGGATATGATCGGGATGAAGATGCCTGCTGCTGCAAAATTATTTGAGGCAGCAGGCGTGTCGTATGATACGGAAATTTTAAAACCGGTAAAGCCCGCAGCGGAGCCGGGAACGCTTAGAATTATAAGGCAGGTCAGGACAGGAGAAAACTCAGTAAGGCTGTCTTTGTGCGAAGTTTACGAGCCTTAGGGATTAGAGGATTAGGAGAAATATAATGAGTTTGACGTCTAAAAATAACGGAGCAGAGGAGAACCGTCAGGTTCCGCAGCATATCGCTATAATTATGGATGGAAACGGCAGATGGGCGCAGAAAAGAGGAATGCCGCGCATAGCGGGTCATAATTCCGGAATGAAGGCTCTCAAGGAAATCGTACGCGCGTGTTCCGATATGGGCGTAAAGTATCTGACAGTATACGCTTTTTCAACGGAAAACTGGAAACGGTCTTTCGAGGAAGTAAGCGGCATTTTTAAAATTATGGTTCTTTATATACATAAGGAACTTAAAGAATTAACCGAAGAAAACGTTCGTATAAATGTAATAGGCGATTTGAGCAGAATACCGTCAGACGCTCAGAAAGCTATGAATCACGCGCTGAAAACCACCGAAGAAAATACGGGGCTGACATTTAATATAGCTCTTAATTACGGCGGCAGAAGCGAAATAGTGGAGGCGGCAAAGAAATTATATAATGAAAAAACAGGATCCGGCGGTTCTCTCGATGATATAACCGAAGAAGAATTCGGAAAATATATGAGTACGGGCGGCGTTCCCGATCCCGATATAATAATACGCACGGGAGGCGAGATGCGTCTGAGCAATTTCCTGCTGTGGCAGTGCGCTTACAGCGAGTTTATATTTACAGATATATTCTGGCCGGATTTTTCGCCTGAGGAGCTTGCAAAGTGCATAGATGAATTTTACGGACGTCACAGGCGTTACGGAGGAGTATAGTTATGAAAACGAGAATTCTGTCGGGGCTTATAATGGCTCCGCTGCTTATACTGGTTTTAATAGGAGGACAGTGCATTACTGCTGCATGCTTTATTATCGCCGTTATGGGCATAAGGGAATTTTTTAACGGCTTTAAGCATATGAATGTGAATCCGTCGTACCCGATAGCGGTTGTGTCGATAATCCTGCTTTATGCAGGTTATATAGGTGGAAAGTATGCCGCGGATGCAGCGGAAAGAGGTTTTACAGGAAACGAGCTGCTGCTTCCGTGGTTTGTCATTACCATAATAATGTGTCTTATCTATCTTTTTAAAATAGAAGAAAGAAAGCTGGAAGACGCCATGGCGACTATTACGGGGATTTTGTATATAGGTTTTTTCTCGTATCACGCAGTGCTTACAGAAAATGAATTTTGGTTCGTGTGCAGCAGACACGTATCGCCGGTGTGGTTAATATTGATAACCGCGTTCTGTACGGATATTTTCGCTTATTTCGGCGGCTATTTCCTGGGAAAACATAAACTGTGCCCGGTGATAAGCCCGAAGAAAACTATCGAAGGCTCCATATGCGGTATTTTGGGCAGCGTAGCGTTTACCTGGCTTTTCGCTTATTTCTTTGTTGAAGAACGTTCTCTTGTAGTGTGGTTTATGGTTATCGGAGTCCTGGGCGGTATTATTTCCCAGATCGGGGATCTCACCGCGTCTATATTTAAAAGAAAAATGGGAATCAAAGATTACGGAAATCTGATTCCGGGTCACGGAGGCGTTCTCGACAGATTCGACAGCGTGCTGTTTACTGCGCCGATGGTTTATTATAGTTTAAAAGCGATGTACGTTATATATTTTATTAACGTTAACGCCTGATGGCATTAATATCGATCGCTGCATAAAGAAATGCAGATCGTAGATTTTGTCTTGTTTTTAAATTGTATTTATAATTTTTATTGAAGAATTTTATATATTTTGCAGTGTATATATTAAATTTTTAACACTGATCGGAGAGATTATATGAAAAGTATTTCGATTCTTGGCTCAACGGGGTCGATTGGAACTCAGACTTTAGATATAGTGCGGGAAAATCCCGGACTGTACAGGGTGGAAGCGCTTTCATGCGGTAAAAATACGGCGCTTTTAGCGGAGCAGATTCGGGAATTTAAGCCGAAGTTTGCCGCTGTATCGGATGAAGCTGAAGCGCAAAAATTAGCCGGGGTTTTTCCGAATGTAACGTTTTTCAGCGGCGAATCCGGGCTCGTTTCAGCGGTTTGTGAAGCGGATTGCGACATGGTAGTAAACGCTTTGGTCGGTATGGTGGGGCTGAGTCCTACATATCATGCTCTGGAAAAAGGTAAGACGGTTGCTCTTGCAAATAAGGAAACTCTGGTGGCGGGAGGTTCCATAATAATGGATAAGGCTGCGGAAAAGGGCATTAATATACTTCCTATCGACAGCGAACACAGCGCTGTGTTTCAGTGCCTGCAGGGATACGACCGCGCTCAGGTGTCGAGGATAATCCTCACGGCTTCCGGTGGTCCGTTTCGCGGGAAGTCTTTTGACGAGCTTGCAGAGGTCACAGTAGAGCAGGCTCTCGACCATCCGAACTGGAATATGGGAAATAAGATCACGATAGATTCCGCTACCATGATGAATAAAGGCTTTGAGGTGATAGAGGCGCGCTGGCTTTTCGATATTCCGGAGAGTCGTATAGATGTGGTAGTGCATCCTGAAAGCATAATCCATTCTCTTGTGGAATACGAGGATCACGCTGTTATGGCGCAGCTTGGTCTTCCGGATATGAAAATACCGATAAGTCTTGCTTTAAGTTACCCAAAGCGATTGAAAAACGATATGGAACGGTTGGATCTCGCTGCGGTAGGAAGTCTTACATTTGAAAAGCCGAATATGGATACATTTAAATGTTTGAAGTTAGCATATGACGTTCTTAAAGCGGGAGGCACTTACTGCACGGCGCTTAATGCGGCGAACGAGGTTTGCGTGGCAGCTTTTTTAGCCGGGAAAATAAGGTTTACAGCGATACAGGAAACTCTTGCAGAGATTATAGAACTGCATAAATCGTCTGAAAAAGCCGATCTTCAGGAAGTCCTGCGCATAGATAATGAAACGAGGAAAATTACTGGGGAAATTCTGCGCAGGCGCGAAAAGTGAATCTGCGCAGATCAGATAATTGTATTTGTTATGAAATAGTATAGTTTTGCTGCGCGGGAGTTGAATAAAAACGACGAAATTTATTTAGGAGGAATGATTATGAGTATCATTATAGGAATATTGTGGGCCATCGCGATATTTGCCGTATTGGTGATCGTTCATGAAGGCGGACATTTTCTCGCCGCTAAGGCAATGAAAGTAAAAGTAAACGAGTTTTCCGTGGGAATGGGACCGCAGATTTTCAGGAAGCAGAAAGGAGAAACAGTTTATTCCGTGAGAGCTTTTCCGATAGGCGGTTTTGTAGCTATGGAAGGAGAAAGCGAAGCATCTGACGACGAGCGGTCTTTTGAAAAGAAAAGCGCGCTTGCTAAGGCGTTTATAATAGCGGCTGGACCTGTTATGAATTTTCTGCTGGCAGTTATAATCCTTGCGGGGATAATAACTTATATGGGTACTTCCGTGAGCGCAGATCTTGCGAAGGTAGAGCAAAATTCGCCGGCTTATGAGGCGGGTCTTCGCGCAGGCGACAGGATAACGGAGGTGGACGGCGTCGGCATCGGCGAAGGCAGCGAGGCTGTAAAGGCTTTGGCGGAGGCTGCGGGCGGTAAGGATTCGGTTGCGGTCAGTTATCTGACTAAAGAATCAGGGTTTGCTGAAACGGCTGTTTCAGAGATCAGTTTTGCCGATCTTGATGAAGGTCAGAAGCGTATCGGTATTACATTTGACGTGAATCACAATCCTATCAAAGGACTTTGGCTTGGTATTAAGAGTTCGTTTTATATGGAAAAAGAAATGCTCAGCGTCTTGGGCGATCTGTTTACAGGAAAAGGATCTGCTGACGATCTGGTCGGACCTGTGGGAATAGTAGACGTGGTCGATAAAACGGCTCAAAAGGGAATGTTCAATCTTATATATCTGATGGCTTTGCTCAGTCTTAATCTGGGTCTTGTGAATATTCTGCCGTTTCCTGCCCTTGACGGCGGCAGGCTGCTGTTTATAATTATACGGCGCATAACGGGCAAGATGATAACAGATGAACTTGAGAATAAAATACATTTTATCGGAATTATGCTGCTTTTTGCGCTGATGATCGCGATTACTATGAAGGATATTAATACTTTTATATTGTGAGGGGAAATAATCTGGGTAAAGCATGGAAATATTCCAGAGTTTATTGATAAAGCGGCAGAACTTAAAGGTGTTAATAAAAATCGTGGATAGGTAATAGGCAATATAATTGAATGATTATAAATTGCATTGATTTTAAATACCAAATTGACCGATATAATTTTCAATGAAAAAGTGTAAATTAACTTTAAAGCTCCTATGTCATTATTCAGTGGTGATGAGGGAGCTTTTTAAATTGTAATAAATTTAATTCGGTTGAGAAAATTATTGTATGATGATATTATAAAATCGGAGTATTATAAAAATCATAAAAATTGATACCATAAATAATAGCATAATACTATTATTAACCAATAATTAATATTTAATTCGGAGGATTATAATGCCGAAAGCAATGGATAAAGTGTTAAAAGAGCATAGTCCTTATAGTGCAGTCATTACAAGAGAGCAGTTTTTATTTCATGAAATGCGAATTACCGCAAAATTATTAAATGAGGACTTAGATAAAGATTCGGTTATAAATAAAATTACTTCTGAAAATCTTTTTCAGTATCCAACAGAAAAATCGTTAAAGAGAATGGCGATCACATGCATAAAAAGGCTGGAAGCAATGGAAGATGATACGCTTATTGATGCTATTGCAGTACAGCCAAATAATGTCGCGAAACAGATATGTTTATATGCGATGATGAGACAATATCGGCTGGTATGGGATTTTATGCTGACGGTTATAGGGGATAAATATAAGAAATTTGATAATTCATACAGTAAAATGGATTTAAATATATTTTTTATACGACTTCAGGAACAAGATAGTTGGGTAGCTTCATGGAGTGATTCGACAATTACGAAGATACGACAAGTTTTAACAAGAATACTTATAGATAATGAATACCTGGATGGAGTAAATGCAGATCACTTAAATCCGGTATTGATTAATCCGGTACTTGAAAATTCTATTCGCAGCGCAGGAAAGGAAATTGCGCTTCCTGCATTTAATTGTCTAATGTGAGGATAAAAAATGAAAAAGATTAATGAGCGCCTTGATTCGCTGCGTAATTTAATACAAAGCAAAGAATTTCTTGAAGGCAGAGGATTGTCTAATGAGGTAAATATCCGTATTTTTTGTTATGATCCGAAAGATGAAATGATGATACGCTGTTTTACGGATAATCTGATTACTGATCAAAGTTTGTCATGCAACCTTATAGAATATAATCTTTACAAGGTTTTTATTTCTATCTGTGAAGATAAACGTATAATTGATAAAATACCTGTTCAGGAAGAAAAAAAGGGAAAACAATTTATTTTGAATCAAATGATGCGTATAGCAAATAATATTGCTTTTGTAGAAAAAATGCAATATGAGCCGCATAAATCCGGGGATGTAATTTTGATAACAGGCGTTGGAGAAGCATTTCCTTTTATTCGAGTCCATTCTTTGCTCGATGCCATGCAGCCGTATTTTTCAGATGTTCCTATACTTGTTATGTATCCAGGGACTTTTGATGGAAGATGCGTTAAATTATTTGATAAACTTAAACCTAATGCGTATTATCGAGCATTTAATATTATATAAGAGGTGCAGATTTATGAAAATAAAGGAAATGTTTACAGAGGATATCGATCGTAAGATCAATGGCGTTGTAAAGGTCGATCAGGATGAGAATGATGTTATTGTGCAGGAATTAAATGAATATGTTATCACCAGAGAGTTAAAAAAACACTTTATAACTTTTTTTAATAACTATGGAGATTCTTTTCAGGAGAAAACTGCTGATATCGGCGTGTGGATTTCAGGATTCTTTGGAAGCGGTAAATCCCATTTTTTGAAGATGCTGTCATATTTGCTCGAAAATAAAGAAGTTAAAGGTGAAAAGACAGTTGAACGTTTTCGCAGGAAGTTTGAAGATGATCCAGCAACTTTTATGCTTATAGACAATGCTACAAAGGGCATAACAGATACTATTCTTTTTAATATTGATATTGAAGGCTCTATAAATAAGAACAAAACAGCGGTTCTTCGCGTATTTGCAAAGATGTTTTATAATTATCTCGGGTTTTACGGTGAAGATCTCAAAGCTGCAAAAATGGAGAAGTTCATCGCTAAAAAGGGAAAAACCGAGGAGTTCCGGCATGTGTTTGAAGAAAATAATGGCGCATCATGGTTGGAATCAAGAGATTCTTTTGCTTTTTTTGAAGATGATATCGTAGAAACTCTGCAGCAGGTTTTAGGAATGAGCGAGGAAGCTGCAAGGAATTGGTTTAATGGTACAGAAACTGTGGAAATGTCTATCGCGCAGCTTGTATCTGAGATCAGGGAATATATAGACTCTAAACCTGAAAATTTTCGTTTGCTGTTTATGATCGATGAGGTGGGACAATACGTAGGCGGCGATACGGATCTGCTTATTAACCTCCAATCTATTGTAGAAAAGATAGGCAGTGAGTGCAACGGCAGAGTATGGGTAGTTTGTACCGGACAGGAAGCGATAGATGAAATAATAAAAGCTCGTGAAAACGAATTTTCGCGTATACAGGCGCGTTTTAAGACGAGATTGTCTTTATCGTCATCGTCAGCAGATGAAGTGATCCAGAAACGTATTCTTTTAAAAAGAGAAGAAGCGGAAAGCGAACTGGAGCAAGTATATAATAAGAATGATTCTGTGCTGAGAAATATTTTTACTTTTAATAATGCAGTTCAGGATATTAAGGGATATAAAGGTGCGGAAGAATTTGTACGAAATTTTCCGTTTGTACCATATCAGTTTATACTTATGCAAAAAGTTTTTTCTGAAATCCGCAAGCACGGTAATTCCGGGAAACACTTATCCGGAGGCGAACGTTCTATGCTTTCGGGTTTTCAGGAAGCGGCGCAGAAAATTAAAAATAAAGATGAGCATGCGTTAGCGCCGTTTTATCTGTTTTATGATACGGTACATACATTTTTGGATAGTTCTATACGCCATGTAATAGAACGATGCGAACGCGCGGCTGCTGACGGAAACGGAATTGAACTTCAGGATGTGAATGTGCTGAAACTTTTATACCTTGTGCGTTATATAGACGATCTAAAAGCAAATTTAGATAACATAGTAATCCTTATGGCAGATGATATAGGACTCGATAAAATCACGATGAGAGAAAAAGTAAGCGGTTCTCTTGAGCGGCTGATGAGTCAGAATTATATAGGTCGTACAGGCGATGTTTATAATTTCCTTACAGACGAAGAACAGGATATTCAGCGGGATATTTATAGAAATACGAATGTAGATACCGCTAATATTATTGAGCGTATAGGCAGTATAATATTCGGCGATATATATACTTCTAAAAAATACAGATACGGAAAGTATGATTTTGCTTTTGATCGGTTTGTAGATTCTATGATGATCGGCGCGCCAACAGGCGGAATGAAACTTAGTATTCTTACCATTGCTGCAGATGATACGGAGAAAGAAGAAATATATTTAATGGCAAATTCTGCCGGACAGGCAGTTGTAGTACTTGCCGATATACCTTATTATGAATTTCTTGAAAATGCAATGAAGATACGAAAATATATAAACCAGCGCAATATATCACAGCTTCCGAAGTCTGCGCAGGATATTATAAAAAATCACCAAAATGAAGCAGGACAATTTGAGCTTACTGCGACAGACGAACTGAGAAAGGCGATCGAAACAGCGGAATTTTATGTTGATGGAGAGCATATAGAGATTAAAAGTGGCGATGCAAAGAGTAAAATAGATCAGGCATTGGAGTATTTGGTTGAGCATGTTTATAAAGATTTAAATTTGATTACTAAAAACGCGGAGAATGATGCCGATATTATGGAAATTTTGAACGGTTCTAATAATATGATTCCCGGAACTGAACCGAATCGTGATGCAGCGGCAATAGTGGAAGAATATCTGGAAATGCAGAGTTTGAGAAATCTTCCAACTTCTATGGCAGATGTTCAAAGTCGATATCAGGCTGTCCCATATGGCTGGAGAGAAATAGATATAGCTGCAGTTGTAGCGCAGCTGATCTATAATCAAAGGGTTACTATAAAATATGGAGGAAATACTATTCAGCCAAGCGATGTAAAACTTCCTGATATGTTGAGAAAAAAAAGTGAAATCGGAAAAACCTCTATATCTAAGCGAAAAGTAATTTCTGTTAATAATATTCGTGAAGTAAGGGATTTTCTCAGAGATTATTTTGATGAGATGAATATACCGGAAGACGAGGATGGTCTTATCGCTTATATTATAGAAAAGTTTTCTCAAGAGCAGAATCATTATGAAGAATTGCTTGCAAGGTATGAAGAAAACAAATATCCGGATAAAAGTTTGGTTTTAAATGCTGTAAATGCTATGAAAGACGTTTTGTCAAATAAGAAAGATAATATGGCGTTAATCGAATATATAATTAAAAAAGAAGATGATTTTTACAATATTAAGGACGGTTTACAGAACGTAGAAAGTTTTTTTAAGAATCAGGTTGCACTTTTTGATTCGGCTGTAAAATATGAGAAAGAATTGCGTAACGACCGAGATTATATTTCAAAAGATGATGAAGCGAACAATGCGTTAAATGCAATACGTCTTATTACCATGACTGAAGGCGGCGATTATAACTATTCCCGTATTCCGGAATTAAATGGTCTGATTACAATCGTAAAAGAAAAACATGGGAATATGTTAGAAGAAAAACGGCTGGAGGTTCTTGAGATCGTACGGCAGTGTATGGAGGCTATACATACAGCGGCGGAAGGCGACTCTGCATCAAAGAATATATCGGATAAAGCGGATAAATATTTTATGCAGAAAAAAGAACAGATCGAGGATATTAAAGTATTGGCGTTGCTGGACGGTCTGGCGCTTCCGATGTGGCAGTATAAAGACGATACTCTTGAGCGCATAGAAACGATGAAAAAGAAGTCAGGGACTTCATCCGGCGGAAAAACGACAGCGTCAGCTAAGAAGAAGGATATTAAAACTATTCACAGGCAGGCTATATTTCCGGCAAAGACTTTGGAAACAGAAGCGGAAATAGATGATTATTTAGAAAAAGTGCGCGAAAGCATGAAAAAATCTCTTAAAGGATATGACGGTATTAAGTTGAGTTAAAGGTAATAGATATGGATAAGAATGCGATAAAAAAGTATGCGGTTTGGGCAAGGAAGGAACTTATAGAGCGTGTTTCTCACAGGGCATCTCGATATGAAGTAAAAAAAGATGGAATTGCTAAAATAGATGACAGTAACTTAAATGGACGTTTGTTATCGCCTGCGGAAAAAAGGCAGCGTGAAGCGTTTGTAAGGAGAGTGAATGAAAAAGGTTATGAGCAGGTAATGGAAGAAGCCGCTTATACATGGTTCAATCGTTTTGCTGCGCTGCGTTTTATGGAAGTAAACGGATATCTTCCTTCACATGTGCGTGTATTTACAAATGATCAGGGTGAGTTTGAACCGCAGATCTTAACAGAAGCGCTTCATCTTGATATAGACGGTCTTAATATTGAGAGAGTATATGAGCTAAAAGAAGCAAACGACGTTGATGGATTATTTAAATATCTGCTGATAACCCAGTGCAATGCTTTGAACAGTATCCTGCCGGGAATGTTTCAGAAAATAGATGATTATACGGAACTTTTGCTGCCTGATAATCTGCTGCGCGAGGGAAGCGTGATCTATAAGATGGTGAAGGATATTCCGGAAGAGGACTGGAAAGATCAGGTGCAGATAATCGGTTGGCTGTATCAGTATTATAATACCGAAGCTAAAGATAAGGTCTTTGCCGATTTGAAAAAGAAGATCAAGATCACTAAAGAGAAAATTCCCGCCGCGACGCAGTTATTTACACCGGATTGGATCGTCCGTTATATGGTAGAAAACAGTCTGGGACGCTTATGGCTGGAAGGGCATCCGAATGATGATATGAAAGCAAATTGGAAATATTATTTAGATGAAGCGGAACAGGAGCCAGAAGTTGAAGCGCAGCTTGATGAGATACGTAAAAGCTATAAGGATCTAAAGCCGGAGGATTTAAAGTGTATAGATCCATGCTGCGGAAGCGGACATATCCTTTGCTATATGTTCGATGTGCTTATGCAGATATACGAAACTTACGGATATATCGCTCGAGAAGCTGCCGCAAAGATTGTGGAAAATAATCTGTACGGTCTTGATATTGACGATCGCGCAGTTCAGTTGTCGTATTTTGCAGTTATGATGAAAGCGCGGCAGTATGACCGCAGATTTTTAACTCGCAAAATCCAGCCGCAGATATACAGTCCTAAAGGTTATGCGGAAGGAGAAGAATTCGGTTCTCTGATAATAGTAGAAGAACTGGAAGAAAAACCTAAACAGCCGGAGGAATTAACTCTTTTTGATGAAGATTATGAGCAGCAGTTAAATCGATGGAATTTCAGAAGGCTGCTAAGCCAAAAATATGATGTGGTAGTAACTAATCCGCCATATATGGGCGCAAGTAATATGAATGGAGAGTTGAATGAGTTTGTAAAGAAGAATTATCCAAATGGTAAGAGTGATTTATTTGCATGTTTTATTGAACGTGGAAACCAAATGATAAAATACGGGTGTTATAATTCTATGGTTACAATGCAGAGTTGGATGTTTCTTTCTAGTTTTGAAAAAATGCGTAATAATATTATTCAAACTCGTATAATTTCAAATTTAATGCATATGGAAAATATGG
This sequence comes from Bacillota bacterium, assembly GCA_022790955.1. GTDB lineage: Bacteria > Bacillota > Clostridia > Peptostreptococcales > Anaerovoracaceae > JAAVYD01. Next base: position 70,617 of record JAAVYD010000034.1, on the reverse strand, counting down.
TTATGGGAATTGCATTTGGTACAGCAGTTACTGTGTTTAGAAATCTTTATATCAAAGGTTATAAAGGAACTTATAATCATATTAAATTACAGGATATTGAGGAAAATACGCCAAAGACATTTCCCGTTCAGGGTAATCGGTTTGCACAAGTAAGCACGGACAACTTTTCCAAAATACCCGGCAGCCCGGTGGCTTATTGGGTGAGTGAGAAAGTATTATTAGCATTTATAAATGGAAAATTGATAAGTGATTTAGCTAATGTTAAAATTGGAATGGGAACAGGAAAAAATGAAGTTTTTATAAGAATGTGGTGGGAAGTATGTTATAACATTATAGATTTTTCATTAAATAAAATAGGGGATTTAGAAGATAGTAAAGCTCGATATTTTCCTTATAATAAAGGTGGTGAATTTCGTCTTTGGTTCGGAAACCTTCAAGAAGTTTTATGGTTTGACACAGATGGCAGAAAATTAATGAAGACCATGAGTGGACACCGAGAAAATGGAGCATACGATTGGTACTGCCAACAAGGATTAACATGGTCGTTTGTAAGTTCATCGAAATTTGGAGTTAGATTTTTACCTAATGGTTGTTTTTTTGATGTGGCAGGCTCAATGATTTTTTCTGATGTAGATAATAAATATATATTAGGTTTTCTTTCTTCATGCGTTGGATTTAATATTTTAAATATATTAAATCCAACTTTGAATTATCAAGCAGGTAATATAAAAAGTCTACCTCTTATATTAAATCATGTTGATGTAGTTGATTCGTTGGTTGATGAAAATATAGCTATATCTAAGTCAGACTGGGATTCTTTTGAAACTTCTTGGGATTTTATAAGTCATCCTATGATAATAAATATGGTCAGTACAGGATATGCGGATGAACCAATGGAAAAATGGATTTCTCGTATTGAGACATCTTTTGATATGTGGAAAACTGTAACAGAAGAACAGTTTAAAAAGCTCAAATCCAACGAAGAAGAATTAAACCGTATTTTTATCGATATTTACGGTTTGCAGGATGAGCTTACTCCGGAAGTCGAAGATAAGGATGTTACCGTACATAGGATTTTCGATACAAAGGAAGATGTGCCTGAGAGTATGAAAGGCAGCAATTATGTTAGGACTAAGCAGGATGAGATAAAATCGCTTATTTCCTATGCTGTGGGGTGTATGTTTGGGAGGTATTCATTGGATAAGGTAGGGTTGATATTTGCAGGCGGTAGTATGGAAGATACGTTTTCTTATTATAGCGGCACGTTTGCAGATATACAGGAATATAAACTTGATGGAAAATATACATTTGAGGAATTGAGCAATAAATTTTATTATATACCAACAGAAGGAAAAGATGCATTAGAATGTTGGCAAGTTGATGCAGATAATATCATCCCTATCTCAGATGATGAGTATTTTAATAATGATATAGTTAAGCGTTTTACAAAGTTTATCGAAACGGTTTATGGTAAAGAAACCCTTGAGGAGAATTTGCAGTTTATCGCTGATGCTCTCGGAGTCAAGGGTACTTCACGCGAGATTATACGAAATTATTTTATTAATGATTTTTATTCTGATCATTGTAAGGTTTACAAAAAAAGACCGATATATTGGCTGTTTGATTCGGGAAAGAAAAACGCTTTTAAATGTTTGATCTATATGCATCGTTATCAGCCGGATACTATCGCTCGCATCCGGACGGATTATATTCACAGCCAGCAGTCGCGGTATCAGAATATGATCGTTGATTATGAACAGCGTATTAGTGAAGCCGCTTCATCAGAAAAGACAAAACTGAAAAAACAGCTTTCAAAAATTCAGGCGCAGGAACAAGAGCTTCGCGAATATGAGGAAAAAATCCATCACCTTGCAGATCAGATGATAAGTATAGATCTTGACGACGGTGTCAAGCATAATTATCAGATATTTAAAGATGTTTTATCGAAGATCAAATAAGGCAGGAGGCGGGTGTGATAACTATCGAAGAAATTGTGCAGGGAGAATCCAAAAACGTTGAATTTAAGGCGGTTTTGCCAAGTGATTCAGAAAAGTATGTGAAGACTATCATCGCTTTTGCCAATACTCAGGGAGGGCAGTTGATAATAGGTGTAGATGATAAAACACGGGAAGTTATCGGTGTGGATGAAGATATACTTTTTAGATTGATGGATAGTATTTCCAACGCTGTATCCGATTCCTGCGTACCACAGATCGTGCCTAATGTGGAGCCGCAGACTGTAAATGGGAAAACGATAATCGTTGTCACGACGGCGCCGGGACCAAACAGGCCTTATTATTTGAAATCTAAAGGAAAGGAAACGGGTACCTTTATACGGGTTTCGGGTACTTCCAGACCGGCGCAGCCAAATAAGATAAAAGAACTGGAAATGGAAGGCGCGCGTATTTCCTGGGATGAATTAATATGTGTGGGTTATACTATAACTGAAGAAGCGGTAGAAAAACTTTGTGACGATATTATGAGTTACCGTAAGCGGGCAGGGTTATCTCAGCGTGATGTGACAAAGGCTCAGCTGATAAATTGGAAACTTTTGAGAGAAGGCGATAATTATGATTTAGCTTCTAATGCTTTTGTTTTGTTGACGTCTGATTATTTTTCTTTTTCCAAAACGCAGTGCGCTGTATTTAAGGGAACCGAAAGGAATGTATTTCTCGATAAACGAGAGTTTTCAGGAGCGATTTATGAACAGATAGATGAAGCAGTCAAATTTGTTCTCCGCAATATCCGGCTGGGCGCAACTATTGAAGGATTAATCCGTAAAGAATCTTATGAACTGCCCGTTGAGGCTATACGTGAAATGATAATCAACGCTCATTGCCATCGTAATCTGACTGATGATTCATGTGTTCAGGTGGCGATTTATGACGACAGGCTGGAGGTGACTTCACCGGGCGGGCTTTATAATGGTCTTACCTATGAAGATATTTTAAATGGACATTCCAGACTTAGGAACAGAACGATAGCTAATGTATTTAATCAAATGGGCTTAATAGAAGCGTGGGGAACCGGGATTAAGCGTATTATAACTCTGTCTGAAATGTATGATTTGCCTGCACCTGAAATACAAGTATTTGACAGCATGTTCAGAGTAAATCTTTATCGCAGAAATTCATCGCTGATGTATGGATGCAACATCGGAGAAACATTGGAGAAACATCGGAGAAACATCGGAGAAGCATCGGAGAAACATCGGTTTATCAAGGGAATGAATTTAAATGATACTCAACGAAAGATTCTTGTTATGCTCTCAGAAGACGCAAGGCTTTCTGCTTCAAAGATGGCGGATCAAATAGGGATTTCCAAGAGAAATGTGGAATCTAATATAAAAAAATTGAAGGCTAAGGGAATTTTAGTTCGTCATGGTTCTCCGAAGAGCGGATATTGGGAAATTATTGATTAGATTAAGTTGAAGTGACAGGGAGTGCGCATAAATGGACATTGATAAAATAATACAGGAATTAAACAGGAGATTTGCAGAACCTCTGCCTGAATATTATAAACGCCGAATTATCGTTTGGCATGATGAAGAACGGGAATTTGAAGACAGACTTTCTGAGATAGTTTTAACTAATGCAAAAACGGCGGTACTTACAGGATCAAATAATTTTGCTGTAAAAAAATTATTGTGCGCAGATGATACGTTAAACAACTATCTGCTTTATTGTCCGATTTCTTATGAATCGCAGGAAGATAACTGGTTTCTTGATATTGAATTATATGGTGAAGAATTCCGCGCAGATATGGTATCGATGTGGATGGATGAGATAGGTATTCCGCATACGCCGTCGCTTCTCAAGGAAATTAAGGTTTATCGTAAATTTTTTAATGCAAAAGAACGGCGCAGCCGAATAAGTCAGCAATCTATTGTACCTGCTAATCCTGCGCAGCTTCAGTTGGCAGTGATGGCTGCATTATCAGGTCTGACAAATGCAAGACCGGATAATATTATAAAGGCGGTTTTAAAAGGCGGTTTGTCTGAGAAAAGCAATAAAATTTATCAGGAACTTGTCAATTATGAAATCGATAAAGCGTTCTGGCGTATGGCTGCTCAGGGGACAGGTTATAATGCAAATGTCGATGAAACCGGTTTACCTGATGATGGCAAGGTAAATATCGGCGGATTTGCTGCGCATATTTTGCTTACAGCGTTAACCCGCACTATGCAGCAGGAGTTTTTGACGGGGACAAAAAATTTTATTTCTGCAGCTCATCAGCCATATTGTTATGATTTAGTTTCAGATTGGCTGCACAGTGATGATGTACAGTCTATTTATGAAATTGCAGAATATGTTGAGGATGAAATGCGTTTGCCTCAGCTTTTTATGAAATTATATGTCGATGACCTGGTTGATTCAGAAATTTTTCCGTGTATTGACGAGGTTATTCTCATAAAACTTATGAAAGATATCGGCGATCATAATGAAAACATGGAGTTGATAAGTCGTACCGTTGAAAAACGGCGTATATGTGTATGGTATGATAAAGTCAAATATTTTTATGAAGGCATTATGCAGGTTTCAAATATGCAGTCATTTTTAAATAAATACGCGTCAGGATTTCATATAGTAGAGCCTAAAAAGATATGGAAAGAATATACTTCTGATTATTACATAATGGATACTTATTATAGAAAATTTCATGTAAGTTATGCGGAAAGCCTGAAAATGTATACTTCCGCTTTGTCCGATTTTTTTACTTCTGTGATGGAAAGAGTCGAATACATGTATATGGATTTTCTTGAACAACTTGGAGATAATTGGTCGGATTCTTGCGCGGACAATCTTTGTGAATATGGAAAGATTTTAGATGTTCCGCAGCAGACGGATTTTTATAGTGATAAGGTGGCAAGATCGGATTCTAAAATATATGTTATTATTTCTGATGCAATGCGTTATGAGGTGGCTGTATCTCTTGCAGAGCAGCTGCGCAGGGAAACACAGAGCAAGGTTGGTATAGATTCGATGCAAGGTATTTTTCCAACTATTACAAAATTTGGAATGGCAGCTCTTTTGCCGCATGAGAAACTTTGGGTAGAATTAAAAAACGGCAAAAACGAGCGCTTGACGGTTTTGGCAGATGGTCAGTCAACGGAGGCTAATAATAGAGATAAAGTGCTGAAAAATACTGACATTAAAAGTGTCGCGTTAAAATATAAAGATATTATTGGAGTAAAACGTGCTGAACGTCAGGCATTGGTAAAAGGTATGAATATCGTGTATATTTATCATGATTCAATTGATGAAGCCGGTCATATGAATAAGTCGGTCTTTACAGCATGCGATGAGGCGATAGATGAACTGAAAAATGTTGTACGTATCATAACAAACGATTTTGGAGGTACTAATATTCTTATTACTTCGGATCATGGATTTCTTTATACTTATAGTCCGCTGAATGAAGATGATAAAGTTGATAAAACGACCGAGAGCGATCAGGATGTTGAAATAGGAAGGCGTTACGCTATTATGAAAAAAGATGCAAAGCCGGAATATCTTTTACCTGTGAAATTTCTGAAAGGTGATACAGATTATAACGCGTTCACTCCAAGAGAAAATGTGCGTATAAAATTAAAAGGCAGCAGCCTGAATTTTGTTCATGGAGGCATCAGTTTGCAGGAAATTGTAGTACCTGTTATCAATTATCATTTTCTTCGCAACGATTCTAAAGAGTATAAGCGAAATAAGAATAAATATGATACAAAGGCTGTAACTATAGGTATTTTGTCGTCAAGCCGTAAGATAAGTAATATGATTTTTTCATTGAATTTTTATCAAAAAGAAGCTGTGACGGCAAATCGTGAGGCAGCAGTTTATCAATTGTATTTCATTAATAGTTTTGGAAAGAAAATCAGTGATACGGTGCGTATTATTGCAGATAAAACAGATGAAAATGCACAAAATAGAATGTTTCGTTGCAATTTTAATTTAAAATCTCTTAAGTATAGTAATACGGAAATATACTATCTGATTATATCAGATGAAAATGGCTTAGAAATATCGCGCGAGGAATTTCAAATCGATATAGCATTTGCAGTGGATGAGTTTAATTTTTTTAATTAAAATAATTTCGGAGGAAATAATATGGATCAGATTATTGAAGATAATACGGATACTCGTGAAATTATAAAAGAAAAACTTAGGCGGAATTTTGAAGGTAAAATAGTTCGTAAAGATTTAACTAAAAAAATTAAAGAAGGCGCCAATGTGCCTGTATATGTTCTTGAATTTCTTTTAGGTCAGTATTGCAGTTCGGATGATGAGAGTGTGATCGAAACGGGCGTTGAGACTGTAAAACGTATTTTATCGGAGAATTTTGTTCGTCCGGATGAATCACAGAAGATATTATCTGTGCTGCGTTCAAAGGGCAGCTATACTGTTATCGATAAAGTTACGGTAAATCTGAACATAAGAAAGAATATTTACGAAGCAGAATTTTCTAATCTTGGATTGAAAAATATAAATTTAGAAGATGAATATCCTGAAAAATATGATCGTTTGCTCTGCGGAGGGATTTGGTGCATTGTTCAGCTTGATTATGAATATATAGAAGAAGATACTAAAAATAGTATGCCGATACATATAAGAAAACTGACTCCGATTCAGATGCCGCATATAAATATTAATGAAGTAAAAGAAGGCAGAAAAGCGTTTACGAAAGAAGAATGGATAGACGTATTGCTTCGTTCTATCGGTATGGAGCCGGATAATCTGCAGGAGCGTGAAAAGTGGCTTTTACTTACACGAATGATTCCGCTTATAGAAAATAATTTTAATCTTTGTGAGCTTGGTCCGAGAAGCACAGGAAAATCTCATCTTTATAAAGAAATTTCGCCAAATAGTATTCTTGTTTCCGGCGGTCAGACAACGGTTGCGAACCTTTTTTACAATATGGGAAGAAAGACAGTTGGTTTAGTTGGTATGTGGGACTGTGTAGCATTTGATGAGGTCGCAGGTATCAACTTTAAGGATAAAGACGGTATTCAGATTATGAAAGATTACATGGCTTCAGGTTCTTTTGCCCGTGGGAAAGAAGAAAAAGCGGCTTCCGCATCAATGGTGTTTGTAGGTAATATAAATCAAAGTGTGGATGTTCTGCTTAAAACTTCGAGTTTATTCGATCCGTTTCCTACAGAAATGGGAACAGATACAGCGTTCCTTGATCGTATGCATTGTTATATTCCCGGCTGGGAAATACCAAAATTTAGACCGGAACATTTTACAGATGATTATGGTTTCATTACGGATTATCTTGCAGAGTTTGTTCGTGAACTTCGTAAAGAACAGTATGGAGATGCTTTAGACAAATATTTTCATTTGGGAAAGAATCTGAATCAACGTGATACGATTGCTGTAAGAAAGATGGTTGGAGGTTTTTTAAAACTGTTGTATCCACATGGTGAGTTTTCAAAAGAGCAATTAGAGGAGATTTTAAAGTTATCGCTGGAAATGAGACGTCGTGTTAAGGAACAGTTGAAGAAGCTGGGAGGAATGGAATTTTATGATGTGAATTTTTCATATATTGATAACGATACTTTTGAAGAAAATTATGTATCTGTACCGGAACAAGGCGGCGGAAAACTAATACCAGAGGGAATGTGTAATCCGGGGCAGGTATATACTGTAGGACATGGAAAATCAGGAATGATAGGTGTATTTCGTTTGGAATCTCAGATGCTGCCAGGTAGCGGTAAGTTTGAACGAACTGGTATAGGTTCTGATCGTGAAGCAAAAGAATCTTCAAATACAGCGTTTAATTTTCTGAAAGCAAACGGAAATCGGATCAGTGGAGCTATAAGTACTACCACTAAGGATTATATTGTAAATTATCAGGATTTGCAGGGTATAGGAATGATGAGCAGATTGGCATTGCCAACATTAATTGCATTATGTTCTATTGCTATCGGAAAACCGATTTTAAGTTCAACAGCAGTGTTAGGAGAAATTAGCATCAGCGGAACTATGATTAAGGTTGAAGAATTAGCAAATTCTCTGCAAGTGTGTCTTGACAGCGGAGCTAAAAAAGTCCTGCTGCCAATTACATCGGCTGCAGATCTTGGTACTGTTCCTGCAGAACTTATAGGATGTTTTAACTTAATTTTTTATAGCACTGCAGAAGATGCTGTATTTAAAGCTCTCGGAGTAGAGTGATATTATATATTTTACTAAAAATATGCAATATACAGTAGTTAATATACAATAATAAGATAATCTATATATTTATCAATACAACCATTCAACCCTTTCACGGAGTACATTATGAAAAAAATCACAAAACAAATAACCTGCAGAGGGATCAAGATCGGAGGAGGCGCGCCGGTCGTTATTCAGTCGATGACGAATACGGATACGAGGGATGCGGAGGCTACTCTGGCGCAGATAAAGGCGCTTGAGGAAGCAGGATGTCAGATTGTAAGGCTGGCGGTGCCTGATGCCGAGGCGGCTGAGGCGTTCGGCAGGATAAGAAAGCGCACGGATATGCCGCTTGTTGCGGATATCCATTTTGATTACAGGCTGGCGGTGGCGGCGATAGAAAAGGGCGCGGATAAGGTGCGCATAAATCCGGGGAATATAGGTTCTGAGGACAGGGTGCGCGCGGTGGTGAACGCGGCGAAGGCACGGAAGATTCCTATAAGGATCGGGGTAAATTCCGGTTCAGTGGAGAAAGATATTCTTGCGAAATACGGCGGCGTTACCGCGGCAGGACTCGTGGAGAGCGTGCTGAAAAAGGTTCGGCTCGTGGAGAGCATGGATTTTGAAGATATAGTAATTTCTGTTAAGGCTTCGGATGTAATATTAAATTACAAAACGTATCTTTTAATGTCCGAGAAAACGGATTATCCGCTTCATATAGGCGTGACGGAATCCGGCGACGAGCGGCGTGGGACGGTCAAGTCTTCGGTAGGACTTGGAGCGATCCTGCTTGCGGGCATCGGGGATACCCTGCGGGTTTCGCTCACGGGCGATCCTCTGAAAGAGATTCCTGTTGCTATGGAAATATTAAAGTGTACGGGCAATCTGGATTCGGGTATTAATGTGGTTTCCTGTCCGACCTGCGCAAGATGCCGGACGAATATGCCGGAGATAACAGATAGGCTCATGAAAAAAATCGCTCCGCTCGAAGCGGAAATGATAAAGCGAAATCTGCCGCAGATAACCATTGCGGTAATGGGCTGCGCGGTGAACGGTCCAGGCGAGGCTGCTCAGGCGGATGTAGGCGTGGCGTGCGGCGAGCGTATGGGCGTAATTTTCAAAAAAGGCGAAATAATAAAAAGGGTAGACGAAATGGAGATTGAGGAAGTACTGCTTTCGGAAACGGCGGAATTGATAAAAAATCTGAAAGAGCGTTAATATTTTTCTTTTTTAATATTTATTGTATTTTCTGTTGAATATTTAGCTTTTTGCCTTTGAATTAAGGTATAATAGATAATGAAATACATATAATATATTCTCTGATTAAGCGGAAGGAGCTTTATGTTTGATTTTTTATCAAGTATGGCAGACGAATGGATGCCGATGTGGGTATTGTGGCTGGCTGCGGCGGTGGTGCTCGGTATAGTGGAAGCGATGACTATGGGACTTGGAACTATCTGGTTTGCAGGAGGCGCGTTGATCGCGGCGGTTGCATCTTTTTTTACGGATAATTTTCTTTTACAGCTTTTAATATTTATACTGGTATCTTTGCTGCTGCTTTATTTTACAAGACCTCTTGCAGTAAAAAAGTTAAACAAAGATACTGTAAAGACTAATGTCGACGCTGTTGTGGGAATGACCGGATCGGCGGAGTCCGATATTAGGAAATATGAAAACGGTACCGTAAAAGCTGATAACAAGATATGGACTGCCGTTTTGGCGGAAGATTCTCCGGAAATCTCCTCAGGAGACAGGGTTATTGTTTTAGCGATTGAAGGTGTCAAACTTATAGTTAGAAAGGAAAATTAGTATGCTGATTTTTATGATGATAATTCTTATTATAGCGGCGATTCTTATTGCTGTTAATATAAGGATAGTTCCTCAGGCAAATGCTTATGTGCTGGAACGTCTTGGCGCGTACAGCGGAACCTGGGAGGTGGGCATTCACGTTAAGATCCCTCTTATAGATAAGATAGCGAAGAAGGTATCTTTAAAAGAACACGTTATAGATTTTCCTCCTCAGCCGGTTATTACGAAGGATAACGTAACTATGGAAATAGATACGGTAATCTATTTTCAGATAACAGATCCGAAACTTTATACTTATGGAGTGGCTAATCCTATGGCTGCGATAGAAAATCTTACGGCTACTACACTGAGAAATATTATCGGCGAGCTGGAGCTTGACGAATCGCTGACCAGTCGCGAGATCATAAATTCCAAAATCAGGATAGTATTAGATGAAGCTACCGATGCCTGGGGTATTAAGATTAACCGTGTTGAAGTAAAAAATATTGTTCCGCCGAGGGATATCCAGGAAGCTATGGAAAAACAGATGCGTGCGGAAAGAGAAAGAAGAGAAGCAATTCTCAAAGCAGAAGGAGAAAAGAAATCGGCTATTTTAATCGCTGAAGGTAATAAACAGGCGGAGATTCTTAAAGCTGAAGCGAGCAAACAGGCGACTATTCTTGAAGCCGAGGCAAGCAAGGAAGCTGCAATCAGGACTGCGGAGGGCGAAGCTGAAGCTATCAGGATGGTGCAGCAGGCTACCGCTGACGGTATTAAGATGATAGTAGAATCCAGCCCGACAGACGAGGTTATTTCTCTCAAGAGCCTGGAAGCCTTTGCTCAGGCTGCGGACGGTAAGGCTACAAAACTCATTATCCCTTCCAATATAGCGGGTCTTGCCGGTCTTGCCACATCTGTAAGGGAATTGGTTTCAAAGGATATATAGTAACGGATACTAAAATTATGAAAAATTTTATAGAAGAAAATGTTTCATGGAATGAACTCGCTCCTCACGACAGGAGCGAGTTTAGTATGAATATAGAAAATGCGTTTCTATTAAAAGAAGAAAACGAACTGCATCTCGATATATCGTTAAATTACATAATTCCTTATAACGATCTTCAGAATATAAAGAGAAAGATAAAAGCGGAATTCGGCGATCTTTCCGCGGTTTCATGCCGGTTCAGATATGAAAATACCGCGCTTTCTGAGGAGGAGATTATTCGGTTGTTTATACCGTACATGATGGAATCTATGTCCGATTTGGGTGGTCTTAGACACACTGCGGATATGGGTTCTTTTACTCTGGAACAGGATTGCATTATAATTTACGCTCTGGGTGAGCAGACAGTAAATCATTTAAACAAGGTGGCGGCGCCCGCCATGCGCAATATGCTCAAGCACGATTTTAATATAGATAGAGTATTTGCTTTCAGGAACAAGAGTGAAAAATACGGTGAAAAGGTAAGAGCCATAGAAGATCAGACGGATGAGGAACTCAGGCGCATAAGCGCGGAGGCTGAAAAGGCGGCGAGAGCCGCAAGAGAAAATGCTAAAAATAATCCTGCTGAAAACGGCAGCGGTTTGGCATATAAAAATAGTAATGGTTCGGGCGGCGGATACCGCAGGGGGAATTCTTATGAAGGCGCTGTTGCCGGAAATCGGATTGTAGGCAAGGCCATCTCCGGCGAGATCGTTAAAATTAAAGATCTTAACAGTGAAAGCAGCGATGTTATTATAGAAGGCAGCGTTTTTCGTACGGATTCCAGAACTATAAAAAATGGTAAAAGCATAGCGTTTATTTATATGACGGACGGAACGGATTCCATTTGTGTTAAGATGTTTGTTACGGCTAAAAAACAAGAGGATTTCGACGAGTATATAAAAACAGGTTCTTATATTAAAGTTAAAGGAAACTGCGAGTTTGATAATTTCGAGAAGATGATTGTGATGATGGCGCAGAGTATTGAACTTTCAGAGAAACCTGAGAGAACAGATATTAGTGATGAGAAGCGCATAGAGCTTCACGCTCACACGAAGATGAGCCAGATAGACGGTCTTATGGATGTTAAGGAACTCGTTAATACCGCAAAGAAGTGGGGACACAGCGCCGTTGCAGTTACCGATCACGGCGTGGTACAGTCCTTCCCGGACGCTGCCAAAGCTGCGGGCGGAGATATTAAGATACTTTTCGGTGTAGAAGGTTATCTTGTTGATGATATCCTTTTGCCGAACGGCGAGCTGGACTATAAGACAAATCCTGCAAGGCACATAATCCTTATCGCCAAGAACCAGACGGGACTTAAAAATCTTTATAAATTGGTTTCTTTTTCGTTTTTAAAATATCACTATAAGCGTCCGCGCATGCCCAAGTCCGTTATCGCAGAGCTTCGTGAAGGGCTTATAATAGGTTCCGCATGCGAGGCAGGCGAGGTATTTCGCGCGATGACCGAGGGAAAATCCGACGAAGAAGTGCTTAAGGTTATAGAATTTTACGATTATCTGGAGATACAGCCGCGCAGCAATAATATGTTCATGGTGGAAAAAGGCATGGTCAGCGGTGCGGAGGATCTGCTTAATTATAACAGAAAGATAGTCGAGTTCGGGAAAATCACGGATAAACCCGTTGTAGCTACCTGCGACGCGCATTATCTTAATGAAGAAGATTACATATACAGAAATATAATAATGGCGGCTCACGGTTTTAAGGAGCTCGACGAAAAGCCCAAGCTGTGGCTCAGGACTACCGATGAAATGCTTGAGGAGTTTTCGTATCTCGGCGAGGAGGAAGCCCGCAGGGTTGTAATAGAAAATCCGAAGATCATAGCAGATTCTGTGGAAGAACTTATTCCGGTTCCCAAGGGAAAATTCCCGCCTAAGATAGACGGTGCGGAGGATCGTCTGAGGTCAAGATGCTACGGCAAGGCTCATGAGATTTATGGAGATCCTCTGCCTGAAATAGTGGAAGAACGTTTAAAAAAAGAACTTAATTCTATAATAGGAAACGGTTATGCAGTGATGTACGTGGCTGCCGAGATGCTCGTGCAGAAATCTCTGTCAGACGGATATCTCGTAGGTTCGAGGGGCTCGGTCGGTTCTTCTTTTGCCGCCACTATGGACGGCATCACCGAGGTAAATCCGCTGCCGCCTCATTATATCTGCCCGAATCCGGAATGTAAACATTCTGAGTTTATCGAGGATGGTTCGTACGACTGCGGCGTAGATATGCCAGATAAAAAGTGTCCGGTCTGCGGAACCGATTACAAAAAAGACGGATTCAGTATCCCGTTTGAAACGTTTCTTGGATTTAAAGGCGACAAGGAGCCTGATATAGATCTTAACTTTGCGGGTGAATATCAGGCGACGGCTCATAAATATGTTGAGGAGATATTTGGAGCGAAAAACGTATTTAAGGCGGGCACTATAGGTACGATTAAGGATAAAATGGCTCTGGGATATGTAAAGCGGTATTTTGAAGAAAGAGGTCAAATTGTTAATAAATGCGAGGCGGAACGTCTGGCTCTGGGCTGCACTGGCGTGAGAAAGACAACGGGCCAGCATCCAGGGGGCATAGTAATCGTGCCGGAAGGTCATGAGATATATGAGTTTTGTCCGGTAATGCATCCGGCGGAAGGCGCGGGCAAAGATATCATTACTACCCATTTTGATTATCATAAGATAGATGAAAATCTGCTTAAACTGGATATCCTCGGTCATGATGTGCCGTCCATGATAAGAATGCTTCAGGATATGACTGGAATATCTCCTAACGAGGTGCCCCTCAGCGACGAGAAAGTGAACAGCATATTTTTGGGAACAGAAAACCTCGATATTAAGATAGACGATTATAAGCAGCGTCATGGAACTTTCGGGATACCGGAATTCGGCACGAGCTTTACGCGCCAGATGCTGGACGATACCAAGCCTCAAAAATTTTCTGCGTTGGTGCGTATCTCAGGATTTTCTCACGGTACGGATGTATGGATAAATAACGCTCAGGAGTTTATAAGAAGCGGCGAGGCGACTATGGACGACGCTATCGCCACAAGAGACGACATTATGAACTATCTTATAAACAAAGGACTTCCGAAGCAGGATTCATTTACCATCATGGAACGCGTACGTAAAGGAAAGAGCATAACCGAGGAACAGGAAACATTGATGCTTGCAAACAACGTTCCGGGCTGGTATATAGAATCGTGCAAGAGAATTAAGTATATGTTTCCTAAGGCTCACGCTGTGGCTTATGTTATGATGTCATATCGCATAGCGTATTTTAAAGTGTATTATCCGCCGGAATTTTATGCGGTTCATTATACTATGAAGGTTGATTTTTTTAATACTAATGTGATAATGGGCGGTTTGCAGTCCGTTCTCGATAAGATGAATATGATAAAAAAATTGGGGAACGAAGCTACAAATAAAGAAAAGGACGAATATCTCATATATGAAGTAGTTTACGAGATGTTTGCTCGTGGATATGAATTTCTGCCCGCACGCTTTGGAAATTCCGACGCTTTAAGATTTTCTGTGGAGAATGGCAAAGTGAGGATACCTTTTCGCGCCCTCGACGGCATGGGAGAAACAGCGGCAGTAAGTCTGGCGGAAGAATTTAAGAAAGGGCCGTTCAGTTCGGTAGAAGATATAAGTACGAGAACTTCTGTAAATTCCAGTAATATAGAAACTATGCGGGAACACGGTATACTGGAAGGTCTGCCGGAATCGGATCAGCTTACGCTGTTTGCGTTTTGCTGAACATGCTGATTTTCTGCAGAAACAATATTTATGTTTTTATTATAAGGTCTTTTCGGCAGTTGTTAAATTAATTAAAATATCCAATCACGAAGTTAAGATTATGAAAAAAATAATGATAATATTATGCATATGCAGCGTTTGTTTTTTATTTACAGGATGTTATTCGGATAGGATTTCCACTCATAACAAGACGGAAACGCCGGAAAATGTTTCGCAGGAAATGAATAATGGATTACCGCCGATAATGGAAATAGAGTCTGTTGTTGAGGATAACTGGCCCGAAAGTATCGGCGGAGAAGATTATGATATGACTGCCGAGAATCTTTCATTTGAAATCAAGATATCAAGCCCGACGGAATTGTCTATTTCTTGTGTCACCGAAAGCGGAAAGTTAGATATGGAAATAAAGAGTGACGACGGAGAAAAGATTTTTGATGAAAGTAATATTCAAACGGAGGATTTTGAGGTAAATACAGACTCTCCGGGAACATATAAAGTCATTATACAGGCTAAAAATCATACGGGCGGGTTTTGGATAAAGCCTCAGTAACGGTTTTATGAATCTGTTTATGATGTTAAATTTATTAATAAATAATATGTAAGTAAAAGCAGAGGATTTGCCGCTTTGCAGCGGTTGATTCTCTGCTTGATTTTTTGAGATAATACAAAAAGTTTCATTAATATATAGAGCGAGATTTATTTTGAACGGTATAAAAAGATGTAAAATTAAATATTAAATGTATATATTAATTGACCGAAAGAACTTTGTATGGTAATATAAACTAAGTGTAGGAAGTATATAAAGGTACGGCATTATGTTAATAAGAGGAAAAAGCATATTTAGTATAAGAACAAATACCGCTGACGCGGCAGAATTAAAAGGTCATCATCAAAATCTCCGTCATGAGTACAATAAGCCTCAGGCGTATTTTTCATATGCAGAAGAACAGTTCTTTTTAAAATTGATGAAGGGTTATCCCTAATTTTACTTTAAAATTTAATAAATTTATCAATAAATACGCGTAATATCTTTTATTAACTATATACAACCTATTCCGTTAAGGAGGAATTAATGATGACCAAACAAGAACTCGTAAAAAGATATATAATATTTTTGATAGGATTGATAATAACAGCTTTCGGCGTGGCTTTCGCGACAAAGGCTTCTCTCGGAACGTCGCCGATAGCGGCGATACCGTACAGCTTGTCCCTCGTGCTGCCTTGGCTGACCTTCGGAAACTGGGCAATTGTGTTCGCGTTCGTGCTCATAGGCAGTCAGATCGTTTTATTAGGAAAAGAAGCAAAGAAGATAGAGCTTATGCTGCAGGTAGTGTTTGCCGTATGTTTCGGATATTTAATAGATCTGTCCATGTTTTGCCTTAAAAGTTTTCAGCCGGAAGTTTATTCGATGAAAATAGTTTCGCTGCTTATTGGCTGTACTATTATCGCTTTCGGGGCATATCTGCAGCTTACGGCGGATGTGGTCATGCTGCACGGAGATGCTTTCGTAAGAGCGATAGCGAGGGTGCTGAACAGGGAGTACGGCGGAGTCCGCGTGGTTTCAGATGTGATTATGACCGTTATAGCGGGCGTGATATGTCTGGTATTTTTACATAAATTAGTAGGCGTGCGCGAAGGAACGATAATAGCTGCGCTCATTACGGGCAATATCGTAAAGATTTTCGTAAAATGTTTGAAGCCGCTTACAAATGTTTTGGTTTCTCAGCGTAGCGAAGGATAAAAGGCATACCATACGGCTTTATGTGCAGATGACATGATTATTTAGGAGGATACCTGGCATGCTGGAAAAACTGTATACTATTACATCGTTGTTTTATGAGAAGATACTTTTTGCAGGAATGGATTCTCTGTTTGAAAAGAACAGGCAATTCGGCGATGATCTGATTAAATATACTTTGAGCAGCGGTTATGAATGGCGTGCTTTTGTGGTGCTGCTCATATTAGTGGCGGCAGGAGTTTTGTGCGCTGTTTTGTGGAAATTTATGCTCATAATAAATGCAAAGCTGCTTAGCAAAGAGGCGTTAAAGTGCCGCAAAGAAGGAGTGCTCAGCGAGTTTTATGCATGGGGCGGGCTTGCGATTGTGTGCCTGCTGGCTGTTGCGTGGCTTATCCCGCGTTTTCGCGTCGTTTTTAGTTTTATATGTACATTGTATGTGATCTGGAATATCTTTCAGCTTATCCGCTGCTTTCGGTATCCGTATGCACGGCTGCTTGGTCTGATATGGCCGCCGCTTTTATGTCTGGGCTTTGCTTACGTCTGGGGAGCGTTGTGGCTGTTTATATTAATCGTTCTGGGCGTGATCGCCGTTGCATTTTATCTGCTCCAGATGAAGCACGCTTTTGAATCCGGAGAGCTTACCAGCGATGTTATCAATACGTCGGGTCTTCCGGATGTAATATTTCAAGACGGCGTTAGTTATCAATTCGTATCAGACGCGGGCAGTATCCGGTACCGCAGCGATCTTACGGGCGAAACAGTAGAGATAACACCCGCAAGTATACAAAGAATCGGCAAAAATAAAATACACAGCGATGCGGGAGATTTTTCTTTGTAGGAAAAGGCGCAGAAAAATACAGAACTCAGGCGAGTTATCCTTGCAGCACGGAGTTTTGTGTGTTATAATTTGAATGGTAAAAGTCAAAAGCATGACTTAGTTGTTTACAGAGAGTGGGTCAAAACCCACTCTCTGTGCATTGTATGGGAAAACCATCGAAAGGAGGAGTCATGGCAAAGAAAAAGATAAAAGATACAGCAGCTGAGCTTCTGTCAGATTTTCTTGCGGAGCATGGGCTTTCATTATTTAATATAGAATACGTTAAAGAAGGCAAAGAGAGATATCTGAGAGTCTATATAGATAAACAGGACAATGCCGATGGAAGCGAAAATTACGTTGGTATTGAAGACTGCGAGTTAGTAAGTCGTTATCTTAGCGACAGACTCGATGAGGAGGATCCTATAGAAAGCAATTATATATTGGAAGTTTCTTCGCCGGGATTAGACAGACCTTTGCTTAAAGATGAGGATTACGTAAAGTACGCAGGCAGGTTTGTAGATATTAATCTGTATAAACCGATCGGCGGCATTAAGCAGATGTGCGCTGAGCTTGTCGGTCTTGCCGACGGTATAGTTTCGGTGAAAAACGAATCCGGAGGGATTACTGAGATTCCGCAGGAACAGATATCAAAAATCAAACTGGCGGTTATTGTATAGGGAGGAGTACAGTCAGATGAATCAGGAATTTATCCTTGCAGTCGAAGCGCTTGAAAAAGAAAAGGATATATCTAAAGATACTCTGATAGATGCCATAGAGCAGGCTCTTGTGTCAGCGTATAAAAAAAATTACAGCAATTCTCAGAATGTACGCGTTAATATCGACAGAGTAACAGGAGATATAGACGTATACATGAGAAAAATAGTGGTGTCCGACGAGGACGTTATGGATGAATACGGAGAGCTTACTTTAGATGAAGCTCACGAGATAGATCCCAAGTATCAGCTCGGAGATGTGATAGAAAACAGAGTCACTCCGCGGGATTTCGGAAGAATAGCGGCTCAGACTGCAAAGCAGGTAGTGGTGCAGCGAATACGCGAAGCCGAAAGAGGCATGATATACGACGATTATTCAAATCGTCAGGGCGAAATCATTACCGGAGAAGTTCAGCGAATAAGCAATGAAACCGTGTTCATTAATATGGGAAAGACGGAAGGAATCCTTGCCGTGACGGAACAGGCGCGCGGAGAGCATTATGATATAAATTCAAGACTTAAAGTTTATATTATGGATGTTAAAAAGACTACAAAAGGACCTCAGGTGTATTTGTCGAGGTCTCATCCTGGTCTTGTCAAGCGTCTGTTTGAGCTTGAGGTGCCTGAGATAAGAGAAGGAATCGTTGAAATCAAGAGTATTTCCAGGGAAGCGGGTTCAAGGACTAAGATAGCCGTATCCACAAACGATCCCGATGTTGATGCGGTAGGTTCCTGCGTAGGGCCGAGAGGTTCAAGAGTGCAGGCGGTAGTAGACGAGCTTTTCGGAGAAAAGATAGATATTATCAACTGGAGCGATCAGCCGGATGAGCTTATAAAAAGCGCGCTTAGTCCCGCTAAGGTGGAACAGGTGTTTATAAACTCCGCTGAACAGTCTGCGCTCGCCATAGTTCCGGATTATCAGCTTTCCCTTGCCATAGGAAAAGAGGGTCAGAACGTAAGGCTTGCAGCCAAACTCTGCGGCTGGAAGATAGATATTAAGAGTCATACGCAGTTTGAGGAGCAGGGCATACCGTGGGATCTGGAATCGCAGGCGGAGGAAGACGGCGGAATAGTCGAAGTTGAGGAATCGCAGGCGGAGGAAAATGACGAGATAGTCGAAGTCGAAGAATCGCAGGCGGAGGAAGACGACGGAATAGTCGAAGTCGAGGAATCGCAGGCGGAAGAAAATGACGAGATAATCGAAGTCGAGGAATCGCAGGCGGAGGAAGACGACGGAATAGTCGAAGTCGAGGAATCGCAGGCGGAGGAAAATGACGAGATAATCGAAGTTGAGGAATCGCAGGCGGAGGAAGACGACGGAATAGTCGAAATTGAAGAAGCTCAGGAAGAAGAAACTGACGGAATCGGTGAGCTGTAATGAAATCAAAGAAAATACCTATGCGCAGGTGCGTGGGCTGTATGGAATCCAAACCTAAGAAAGAACTTATACGGATAGTAAACGATAAAGAAGGCGGTTTAAATCTTGACGTAACAGGAAAAGCTCAGGGCAGAGGCGTATATCTCTGTCCGGACACGAGTTGCTTTAACAACGCAAGGAAAAAAAACGCGATTTCGCGGAGTCTTGGGATTACGATTACACCGGAGAAATTGGATGCCATTTTTGAAGAATTGAAAAAATATGAAAAAGAGTAAAATCGAGAGTTATCTGGGGCTTGCCAGGAGAGCAGGCAAAATTGTTTCGGGTTATCAGACATGTATCCACACGATAAGCAAAAAAGATATTAAATTATTAATAGTTGCAGCAGATACATCTGAAAATACAAAGCAAAAGTTTTCATTTCTCTGTGAAAAATATAATGTGCCGTTCAGGGAATTCGGCGACATTGCGGGATTATCCCAAATGACCGGTTTAAAGGAGCGGGGCATATACGGCATTACAGATAAAAATTTTGCAGAAGTGATAATTAAGGAGATAGACAATGAGAAAATAACACTTGATTAGTGGACCTTAGGAGGTGCGGTTATGTCAAAAAGAGTATATGAACTGGCCAAAGAGCTTGGAATGAGCAATAAAGCGGTTATAGACAAATTAAAAAATATGGGAATAAATGCTTCGTCACATATGAACGTATTGTCTGACGAGGATTGTGAAAGAGTAAGAAATAATCTGAAATCTCAGCAGCCGAAAAGTACGCAGAGCGACGGACAGGCTGGTTCTGATAAAACGGTAAACGTTAAGGCGGCAAAAGACGGCGAAACTATTAAATCGGCGAAATCAGAAAAAGGCGCGGGAGGTCAGGCGAAACAACATGTTAAGAGAAAGCCTGAGATTCAGGAGGCGTCGTCCGATCAGCAGAGCAGAAGCGATAAAAAGCCTCAGGATAAGAAGAAAAAGGCTCCTGTAGGCGACAGAGTAAAAAGCGGCAGACCTAATGAAAGAAGCGCCGGAGGGCAGTCTTCAGGCAGCAGGCAGCAGGGCGGCAAGCCAGGAACAGGCGGCAGGGATAAGGTTAAAAAGGATAATCGTCAGGATAAGAACAGACCTAACGACAATTCTAAAAACAGCAGTCATAAGAACGACAGCCGCGGAGATAATAAAAACGCCGGTGATAAGAAAAATAATAAGAGAGGCAATATAGGCAATCTGTCTAAGCCTCAGCATTCCCATAAGAAAGATACGAGAAAAGAACAGCGCAAGGAAGCGGCAAGAAAAGCCGAGGAAGAAGCTATGGCAATTCCAGCAGGCGCTATTGTAATTACTGTTCCTATTACCGTAAAAGGTTTGTCCGAGCAGATAGACGTATCCGCATCTCAGATAATAATGACTCTAATGAAAATGGGCATTATGGCAAACATGAATCAGAACTTAGATGAAGATACAGTCCTGATTTTAGGCGAAGAATTTAAAAAGACGATTATAGTCGGAAAGATAGAACAGGAAGAAGTCGAAGAAGGCATAGAGCATTTTGACGACAGAGAAGAAGATCTTAAACAAAGACCGCCTATTATAACCGTTATGGGTCATGTAGACCACGGTAAAACTTCCCTGCTCGACAGGATCAGAAAGACGAGTGTTACCGAGAGCGAATCGGGCGGTATTACCCAGCATATAGGCGCTTCCGAAGTTACTCATAACGGTCAGCGCATAGTGTTCTTAGATACTCCGGGTCACGAGGCCTTTACGGCAATGCGTGCAAGGGGCGCTTACGTTACGGATATCGCAGTGCTCGTAGTAGCGGCGGACGACAGTGTTAAGCCGCAGACTATAGAGGCAATCAGCCACGCTAAGGCTGCGAATGTTCCTATTATAGTAGCTATTAATAAGATAGATAAGCCGGGCGCTAATGTAGATAAAGTAAAGCAGGATCTTTCCGAGCATAATATATTAGTAGAGGACTGGGGCGGCGATGTTATCAGCGTTCCTGTTTCAGCTAAAACAGGCGAGGGATTAGACAGCCTGATGGAAATGATTCTGCTCCAGGCGGAAATTCTGGAACTTAAAGCGAATCCTTCAAGGCTTGCGCTCGGTACGGTCATTGAAGCCCGCTTAGATAAACAGAGAGGCCCGGTAGCAACTCTGTTAGTATTAAACGGTACGCTTCATGCAGGTATGTCTATAGTTGCAGGAAACTGCAGCGGACGTATTAAAGCGATGACTAATTTTAAGGGCGACGTCATGAAAAAAGCAGGTCCGGCTACAGCTGTTGAGATTTTAGGTTTGACGGACGTTCCGGAAGCAGGCGACGAGTTTAACGCGGTAAGGTCGGATAAGATTGCCAGGGATATAGCGGAAAAGAGAAAAATTCGCCAGAGGGAGCAGGTAATGCAGAAAACATCGGGCGTTACTCTTGACGATCTTTTCAGTCATATCGAGCAGGGCGAGCTGAGAGAGCTGAATCTTATAATAAAGGCGGATGTACAGGGTTCCGTGGGCGCTCTCGTTACATCTCTTGAGAAGCTGAAGAACGAGGAAGTAGCCGTTAAAATAATCCACACGGGAGTGGGCGCTGTTAATGAGTCCGACGTGATGCTCGCGAGTACCACAGGAGCTATTATCATCGGCTTTAACGTAAGACCGAGCGCCGCCGTTACCAGCATGGCGCAGAGAGATGGCGTGGAGATCAGAACTTACAGAGTTATCTACGAAGCTATCGAAGAAGTAGAAGCGGCGTTAAAAGGCATGCTCGCGCCTGAATATAAAGAACAAGTTCTCGGTACAATAGAAGTAAGAAATACATTCAAAGTTCCTAACGTGGGTATCGTTGCCGGAGCTTACGTACTCGACGGCAAGGTTGAAAGAAACGCTCAGGTAAGGCTCGTAAGGGACGGTATCGTGATTCACGAAGGCAAGATTTCATCTTTAAGAAGGTTCAAGGACGATGTTAAAGAGGTCAGCCACGGCTTTGAATGCGGTATAGGAATCGAAAATTACAACGACATCAAGGAAGGCGATATAATAGAAGCCTTTAAGATGGTGGAAGTAGAAAGAAAATAAAGAGGAAATAATAAATATGGCCAAGAATTACAGATCAGGCAGATTAGGTGAGGAGATTAAGAAAATAATAAGCAATATGCTGCTTAGAGAATTAAAAGATCCGAGGCTGCAGAACAGTTTGGTCAGCATTTCAGATGTGGAAGTATCATATGACGGCAGCTACGCGACAGTTTATATAAGCGTACTGGGCGAAAGTATAAGCGACGATGCGGGCGAGGAAGAGAAGCAGAAAATCCTGAATGCGCTGAAAAGCGCGTCTGGATTTATGAGAAAAGAGATCGGCAGGAATGTTAAGTTGAGGCATGTGCCGGAGCTTTCGTTTAAAATAGACAATTCTCTTGAATACGGACGCCGCATGTCAAAGATTATTGACAGCCTCGAAATTCCAAAAGATGACGTGGCAGAAGAAGATACAGAGGTGAAATAGTAATGTCAGCAGATCCAAGAGAACCAATCATGCAGCAGATTGCAGACGAACTTATAAAAGCAGATTCTATGTATATTTTTCCTCACATGGTAGCTGACGGCGACGCGCTCGGATCCTGCGCGTCCCTGTGCTGCCTTATGCGCGGACTCGGAAAGCAGGCGGATATATTAATGGAAGACGAAGTTCCGGATAATCTGAAATTTATGGATAAGGATTATGTGACCATCGTAGACAGAGATACGGAAATGCCGAAAAGAGATCTCTGTATAGCTTTAGATTGCAGTAGTTTAGACAGATTTCCAAAGAGGGAAAAGATGTTTTTTGAGATAGGCGATCGCACAGCCTGCATAGATCATCACCTTACCAATTCGCAGTTCGCTATGGTAAATCTCATAGATCCTATGGCGGCGGCAACGGCGGAGCTTATGTATGAGCTTTATCGTTTTATGGGAATCGAACTTAATAAAGAAGCCGGCGAAGCGATCTATACAGGTATAGTTACCGATACGGGAAATTTCAAGTATACAAATACGACGAAAAAAACTCATATAATCACAGCGGAGCTTTACGACTTAGGCATAGATACTAAAAATGTTAATATAACACTTTATCAGAATGAGCGTCCGCAGAAGTTAAAACTTCATTCTATGATAATGAATCGCATGGAAATGCTGTGCGGTAATCAAGTAGCGATGTCCCACGTTACCCTCGCTATGTATGACGAAGCAGGCGCCAAGACTAACGAAAGCGACGGCATAAACACAGCTCTCAGGGATATAAAGGGCGTAGAAGTGGGGATCTTGCTCCGAGAGATGCACGAAACAGAAATTAAGGTGGGATTTAGAAGCAAAGAGTATATAGACGTTTCCAAAGTATGCGAACGGCTCGGCGGCGGCGGTCACAAGCATGCGGCGGGCTGCACAATATTAAAGACCATGGATGAAGCCCTCGATATAGTAAGAAAAACAATTACAGAGGTAATGGAAGAGGCTTCGCGTTAATGGATGGTTTTATTAATCTGCTGAAACCCGCAGGAATGACATCCCACGACGCGGTATCGGCGCTCAGGCGAATACTCAGGATGAAGAAAATCGGTCACACGGGAACTCTCGATCCGATGGCTGCGGGAGTACTCGTGATGTGCGTGGGCGCAGGCACTAAGGCGGCTGAGTATCTTGAAGCGGACAGTAAATCATACAGATGCGAGCTTCTTCTCGGCGTCGAAACGGATACGGGCGACATATGGGGAAGTATTATTAACGAAAACAGAAACGCTGCGGCTTTGGTTACGGAAAATCAGGTGAGAAACGTTCTTTCTTCTATGAAAGGGATTCAGCAGCAGTATCCGCCCATGTATTCAGCCGTCAGGAAAAACGGCAGGCATCTTTATGAGTACGCGAGAAAAGGCGAAACCGTGGAAGTGGAGCCGAGGACTATTAATATTAACGATATACGTCCTGTACATATTTTTCATGAGCCCGGCAGGGTGATATTTGACGTAGACTGTTCCAAAGGAACTTACATACGAACCGTATGTACGGATATAGGCGAGAAGCTAAGCTGCGGAGCAGCTATGAGCTGTCTTGTAAGGACGAGAAGCGGAAAGTTCTTTGCAGAAGATTCCGTTACGATAGAACAGCTTTGCGCTCGCGTAAGCGATGCAGAAGGCATTAATATAGACGATGTGCTCGCGAAGCGAAACGATACTCCGCTTACTGCGGATATGTCGGATTTTATAATGCCTGCAGACAGTATGCTCGAAGGCTTCGGCAGCATAATATTAAATGAAAACGAAAGCCGAAAGTACGTAAACGGTGGGAAAATCGCGCTGCGCAACTGCGAAGATGTGAAGCGGAACAGCAGACAGAAGGGGTCAAAATACGAAAATGTGTATCTGGTTTATGATACGGAAAACAGATTTTTCGGAACCGCTCTGTTCGATAAAAACGGAAAAATTTTTACGGTAGGCAAGGTATTTTTCAGATGAAGATATTCAGAAGTTTAGCTGAAATAAAAAATATAGAAAAAACAGCGGTGGCGCTGGGAAATTTCGACGGTATACATAAGGGTCATCAGGTTCTTATAAACGAAGCTGTCAGAATCGCAAAAGAAAAAAATATAAAGAGCGCTGTTTTTACTTTTTCAAATCATCCCAGAAATGTGTTGTCAGGGAAAAATATAGTTAAAAATATTATATATGAAGATGAAAAAATAGAAATTCTCGAAAAAATAGGTGTGGATTATCTTTTCAATATAGATTTTGACGAGAATATTATGCGTCAGCAGCCTGAAGATTTTATAGACGATATGCTGGTAAAGGCTTTTAATGCGGATACGGCGATCTGCGGCTTTAATTTTACTTATGGTTTTAAAGCTATGGGAAATTCGGAAACACTGAAGGCTTCCGCCGAGAAAAAGGGCTTTAGTGTTCAGGTAATGGCGCCTGTGCTCGAAAGCGGTACGGTAGTCAGCAGCACTCTTATACGCCGTAAGATAGAAAAGGGCAGCTTTGAGGAAGCCGAGGCGCTGCTGGGCAGGAAATATTCCATAAGGGGCGAGGTCATATACGGCAACCAGATCGGCAGGACGATAGGCTTTCCTACCTGCAATATAGTTATAGACGACGCGATGGTATCTCCGCCAAACGGGGTTTACGTTACAAGGTGCAGCGTAGATGGAAAGCATTACAATAGTATCACGAATGTAGGAAATAAACCGACTGTGGGCACGTACGGAAAAAATATCGAAACAAATATATTAGGTTTTAACGAAAATATCTACGGTCGTAAGATAACTGTGGAATTTTTAAAAAAGACAAGGGACGAAAAAAAGTTTTCAGGTATAGAAGAACTTAAGGAACAAATAAAGATAGACGTGGAATACGCGAAAGCGTATCATTCGGCTGCGAGGCAGCAGGCGTAAAATATTATTATTGACATACGAGTTTTATGCGTGTATAATGCTAACGTATTATGTATCAGATGGGTAAATAACCCATTTACCAAAACTGTGTTCTGCGATCACTCCGACGCATTACTTGGTTTTTGGATAAGTTTATTTAAAAGGAGTAAAAAAATGATAGATCAGAAGAAAAAAGCAGAAATCATAGCTGAATATGCTACTCACGAAGGAGATACAGGTTCTCCTGAAGTGCAGGTTGCAATACTTACTTACAGAATTAATGATTTGAACGAACATTTACAGGTTCATAAAAAAGATCATCATTCAAGAAGAGGACTTCTGAAGATGGTAGGTCAGAGAAGAAACCTTTTGGGTTATCTTAAAAATAAAGACGTAGAAAGATACAGAAATTTGATCGCACGTCTTGGCTTAAGAAAATAATTCATCTGTAAAGCGGGGCTACTTGACTGTGCCCCGCTTTACGTATATGCGGAGGATATATTATGAGATTTGAAGATTATAAAGTTTTTAAAACGGCTCTGGGAGGCAGACTGCTTCAGGTAGAGATCGGAAAAGTAGCCGGAATGGCAAACGGCGCTGCCACCATAAGGCTCGGAGATACCGTGGTAAACGTTACCGCTACTGCTTCCGCGGAACCGAGAGAAGATATAGATTTCTTCCCTCTGAGCTGCGATTACGAGGAAAGAATGTACGCTGCGGGCAAGATTCCGGGCGGTTTTATTAAGCGCGAAGGACGTCCTTCAGAGAGGGCGATACTTTCGTCAAGGCTTATGGACAGGCCTATAAGACCGCTGTTTCCAAAGGGATATTATAACGACGTGGTGGTAGTAGCTACCGTAATGTGCGTGGATCACGACTGCCCTTCTGATATAGCGGCGATGATAGGTTCATCCGTTGCGCTCGCCATTTCCGATATACCTTGGGACGGTCCTACGGGTTCAGTGCGTATCGGCAGGGTAGATGGTGAATTTGTCGTGAATCCGTCCGAGGCTCAGAGAGAAATGAGCGATATTAATCTTACCGTGTCCGGTACAGACGACGCCATTATGATGGTAGAAGCCGGAGCCGACGAAGTGCCTGAGGAAGTTATCCTCGAAGGTATTATGTTCGCTCATGAGGAGATTAAGAAATTAGTTGATTTTATTAATCAGATAGTTGCGGAAACGGGCAAGGAAAAGAAGCCTATGCCTGAACACGAGATTCCGGAGGAACTCGAAAGAGAGATCGCGGAGTTTGAAACAGCAGATATGAGAGCCGCTATCCAAATTCACGATAAGACTGAGCGTCAGGAAACCATGGATAATCTTGAGGCGAGCGTTAAAGAAAAATTCCTTGAGATGTATCCGGAAAACGGCAAGGATATAGACGATATTTTGTATAAAATACGCAAGACTCAGATGAGAGATCTTATATTAAACGAAGGCGTACGCCCAGATGGCAGAAAAACTACGGAGATCAGACCTATATGGTGCGAAACGGGATTCCTGCCGAGAACTCACGGTTCCGGTCTGTTCACGAGAGGTCAGACTCAGGTGCTCACGGTGGCTACTCTCGGAGCTGTGGGAGAAGGTCAGCGCATAGACGGCATTTCCGAGGAAACGGAAAAGAGATATATTCATCATTATAACTTCCCGCCTTACAGCGTAGGAGAAGCGAGAGCGTCAAGGAGTCCGGGCAGGAGGGAGATCGGCCACGGAGCTCTTGCAGAAAGAGCGCTGATCCCTGTTATTCCGTCTGTGGACGAGTTTCCGTACGCTTTCCGTCTTGTATCAGAGGTACTTTCTTCAAACGGCAGTACGTCTCAGGCGTCCGTATGCGGAAGCACGCTGGCTCTTATGGACGCAGGCGTTCCTATTAAAGCGCCTGTTGCGGGTATCGCAATGGGGCTTATTAAAGAAGGAGATAAAATAGCTATTCTGAGCGATATCCAGGGCATGGAAGATTTCCTCGGCGATATGGACTTTAAGGTTGCAGGTACGCGTAAGGGAGTTACTGCAATTCAGATGGATATAAAAATTCACGGTCTTTCAAAAGAGATTCTGACGGCTGCTCTTAAGCAGGCTCACGAGGGCAGGGAGCATATTTTACAGCAGATGTTAGACGAGATTGCAGAACCAAGAGCAGAGCTTTCGCCTTATGCGCCTCGCATAATAACTATGCAGATAGATAAAGAAAAGATCAGAACTGTAATCGGACCGGGCGGAAAGACTATAAATAAAATCATAAGCGATACGGGCGTAAAGATAGATATAGACGAAGAAGGTCAGATATACATCGCGTCGCCCGATATGGATTCGGCTAAGCGCGCCCAGAAGGAGATCGAGCTTTTGACTGCCGAAGTAGAAGTCGGCAAGAAATATAAAGGCGAAGTAAAGCGCGTTATGGCTTTCGGAGCGTTTATAGAAGTGCTGCCGGGCAAGGAAGGTTTGCTGCACATCTCCAAGATGGCGAAACACCGCGTAGAAAAGGTAGAGGACGTTATGAACGTCGGCGATGTGGTAGAAGTAATAGTTTACGAGATAGACCATCAGGGAAGAATAAATCTTAAGAGAACGAATTTATAAAAATATAAAGTTAAAACTCCGTCGAGGACTTTCGGCGGAGTTTTTTTATTATGTAGGAAATATCGTTTTAAATTTATAAAACGATAATGACGGAATAACAAGAAAGTCTACAATTTTAATGTATAATCGCCGCAGGCGACTTTCTTATAGAGATAGCAATTTACACGGCTGCGAGCGTGGAGGTATGCAGGTCGGTTTTTTCAGAAGATGGCAGATACATCAGCATTACCGGCAGCTTACCGTTTACCAGTTTGTTTATTAAAGCGCCTATAAGATTTCCGCAAGGCTGTATATCAAGATCAATACGTGAAGATTCTGTAATTACTATATAAACCTGTTCATCCATAAGCTGCGTCTGCGCTGCGAATACAGAACAAAATTCAATGGGCTTATCATCAACATACATTGAATCATAAATACCCAGAGATCCTGCTATCGGCACGCCGCCGCTGAATGAGCCTTTTTCGTAACAGAATTTTTCTGCGAATTCAGGCGTACAGAAGTCTGATATATATTCATCGTAATACCAGTTTAGGCTGTCGGAAAAAATATCTTTAAGCATTTGCCTTTTATCTTCGCTCAGCGCGGAATCACTGCCGAAAATGCTGCGGTATAAATTAGCGAGCTGCAAAATATCCATTTCTACGTATCCGACAGCAAGTTCAACTTTTTTATCTTTAATGATTTCCTCGGAATCGCCGTTTAAAAAATCCGTTGAAAGTCCGGTATTTTTTAAAACAGCCGAAATATATTCATCATCGGTATTTAAAAACGCGTATGCAAGACCAGGTCTGCATATTTCCCGCAGGGCGGTTTTCAGCGGTATCGTATCCGTTGTGTAATAATGAAACAGCCAGTTTGCGATTTGATGTTCGTAATCCGAATAGATGAATCTGCTTGCGGGCACGCTGGCGTTCAGATCCGTTTTCGGGTCGGCGAGCACGCAGGCTGCAGCGGCGGGACGCATCGCTGAATGCGGCATGATTTTTTTTGTAATATCTCCTTCCTGCGCGAGAATCTCGCCGGAATCGTTTAATATGACCGCGTCTACATTATGTCCTTCGTTGCTCAGCTGTCTGGTGATCATATCGAGCTGAAATTGAAATTCAGGATCGACAGCATCGACATTATTATTAATATTAATATCCTCGGCGGCGCTGTCTGAAACTTTTTCATTATTATAATCCGCTGCAAAACTTATACAGATCACACTCGTGAACAAGCATATAATGACCGTTACGATTATTGCGATCTTATTTTTATTCGGTTCTTTCATCACACTGTTTATCCTTTCCTTAAAAAATGATTTTCCCGACATAGAAGCCAGAGGTTTTCTGATAGTTTTTCCTTCAGCAAATCGTATCAATACGGACAGATATTCCAGTTTGCCATTTCTGTTCAGTCCGGCAGCCGCGTATTCGTCGCACCGTATTTCCATATCGCTGCGAAACAGCGAAACGCACAGCCATATCAGAGGATTAAACCAGAATATCGCTGAAACTATCCATGATAACAGCAAAACCGCGTTGTCAAAATGATCGACATGAGCTTTTTCATGGAGCGTCACGTACTTAATATCGTTTTGAGTAAGCCCATTGGGAAGGAGTATTTTCTGCCTGAAAATACCCCAGACAAAAGGCGATGATACGTTTTCCGATTCAAATACATTATCGTAGATTTTCACGGCGGTTCTTATTCGTACGTAAATTTTAAGGTATGAACGTATCAGCAGAGAGAATATTAATAAAGTTACCGCTGTCCAGAATATCGCCGCCGCGTAATATGCTCCGCCGAGTTGTTGCTTTATGTCATATAAATAATGGCGGACTTCATATCTTACGGTTTGAAATTTCTCAGAGGCGGTCATGATATCTTTTTTAGATGAAACTGTTTCAGATTCTTCTATATTAGATTTATAATACGGCGGACGCGTATCTTGTTCTTCGACTGCAGAAGGATCTTTTGCTGGGGGCAGATCATCAATATTCCCGCCGGTATTTTTATTAATGGATTCTGTATTAATGTACGCCTCCTGTGTTAATGCAGAATCCGCTATAAATGCCAAACTGTCGGGTACGGCAGATGTAAACGAGATCAGGATCGATATCCATAATAAAAACCACAGCCTGTACGACCATTTTCTCGGATGTTTTCTTAAACAGAATCGCAATATTATGATAACGATAATTAAAGGAATCGTTATCATACTGATAAATAAAATCCGGTCGAAAACGGGCAGGATTAAAGAGTTTATTAATATACTCATGACTGTTCTTTCTTATAGCTGTCGATAAGCTGCTTTAGTTCGTCGGCTTCATCCTCCGTCAGATTTTTGCCGCCGAGAAATGAAGCTATAAAACCCGTAAGTGAACCGGAAAAAGTTCGCTCTATAAAGTAGTCGGATTCCGCTTTTTGGCAGATTTCTTTTTGAATCAGCACGGATACCACGGAATCCTTATTTTCAATAAATCCCTTTTGACACATCTTTCGTATCATGGTGTAAGTCGTGGATTTTTTCCAGCCTAATTCATTATTACAGATTTTTACAAGCTCGCCTGAACGTACCGGCGCATTTTCCCATACTATCGTCATAAAGCGGTAATCGCTGTCGCATAATTTTAAATCCAACTTATTATTCTCCTTTTTAAATTTTAAAATCGACTTCAAAATTGCATAATAGCATATGAAGTTTATAATTATAAACTTATTTTCAGTTTATATCTATAAATCAAAAAAGTCAATATTTATTTTCCTTATTTATGAATTTTGATTGAGAAATTCAATATCTTGCGATGAAGCGGTGGAAGCCGATTGCAAAAACGGAAGGTATGCAGTATTATATATATCTGTAATTT
Source organism: Bacillota bacterium (assembly GCA_022790955.1). GTDB lineage: Bacteria > Bacillota > Clostridia > Peptostreptococcales > Anaerovoracaceae > JAAVYD01. Next base: position 39,432 of record JAAVYD010000034.1, on the reverse strand, counting down.
TTGAATATAATTCAGAGTAAGAAACGGATATTGACATATGGCAATTAATGGAATTAATAAAAACAGAAATCTGACGGAAGGATCTATATTAAAAAATCTGCTTTTGTTTGCGCTGCCGATGATGGCGGGAAATTTTCTGCAGCAGATCTATAATATCGCGGACACCCTTATAGTAGGGCGATTTGTGGGCGCTGACGCTCTGGCGGCGGTAGGCTCTGCTTACACACTTATGACATTTATAACGTCGCTTATCATAGGGCTGTGCATGGGGAGCGGCGCGCTGTTTTCCAAGTGGTACGGAGCGGGCAGGCAGGAGGAGATGCAGCAGGACGTAAGGTTGTCCTTTTATTTTATCGGATTTGTTACTATCGTTATATATCTGATCGTGTTTCCAGGAACAGACGTTATTTTGCGCCTGCTTTTTGTTCCGGAAGATATATACGGCCTGATGCGGGTTTATGTAAAGATCGTTTTTATAGGTATAGGGTTTACTTTTCTGTATAATTTTTTCGCTTATCTGCTGCGTTCCGTGGGAAATTCCGTCGTGCCGCTGTATTTTCTTGTTGTATCTTCCGTAATGAATATAGCGCTGGATTTATATTTCGTTATTTCGCTGGACTTGGGGATTTCCGGAGTGGCAGCGGCGACGGTAATCTCTCAAGGGCTTGCAGGCGTCGGCATTACTATTTACATCGTATGGAAATATCCGGAACTTATGAAAAGGCGCGGCAGGATGCAGAAGGGAAGACTGAGAGTTATTATTAAAAACGATGTGCTTACCGGAATGCAGCAGTCTGTTATGAATCTCGGTATTTTGATGATACAGGGTCTTGTGAACAGCTTCGGAGCGGTTGTCATGGCGGCGTTTGCGGCGGCGGTTAAAATAGACACGCTTGCGTATATGCCTGCGCAGGAATTCGGAAACGCGTATTCACTTTTCGTTTCGCAGAATTTCGGAGCGGAAAAAAGCGAGCGGATATACAGGGGAACTAAGATAGCTGTCTGCGTATCCGTAATATTTTGTCTGATAATATCTGTTATTATATGGATATTTTCGGAAGATTTTATGGGAATGTTCGTAGAAGCGGAAGAAACGGAGATAATATTTGAAGGCGTGAGATATCTCAGGATAGAAGGTTCGTTTTATTTCGGGATAGGCTGTCTGTTTTTGCTGTACGGATATTACAGAGGCGTGCAGCAGGCGGGAATGTCGCTTATATTAACGGTGCTCTCTCTCGGAACGCGGGTTTTGCTCTCGTATCTGTTTGCGCCTAATACGCCGCTCGGAGTGACGGCGATCTGGTGGTCAATACCGGTGGGCTGGATACTTGCGGACGTTGTTGGGTTTTTATATTACAGGAAATGTCGTTCATAGGATTTACAAAATACTGTTAAGTGTGTTTGAAAGATAAGGAGGAAATAGATTGAAAAAATAGCGTTATTGATAATCATATCATGTCTGTCATTTTGCGCCTGTTCGCATGATAACAATGGTGCAGTAAATGGTTCTGCTGAGGTCAGCAGGGAAGAAAGGTTTTAAATAAAGACAATAATGGTAAAAGTAATGAAGATGCATTAAAACAAGAAAAATCGCATGATAATAAAAAAGAGAATTTAAATGGTAAAAAATTAAATATTTAGATTATCTTGACAATGATATTAATGCTGTTACTGCTGGATTGGGTAATGATTATGAAGTGTTTTGATGTGGAAAACGGATATACATATTATTACAGGAAATTGAGCGCTGGTTTTACAATAGGAGTTGTAGGTACTAAAGTTGTTCAGATCGAAATAGGTGAAAATGCGGATATCGGTTATGATTTTAACGGAGAGATGACGTATGAAGAATTAAAAGCTGTTTTATCGAAGGATTACAATATAAATATCGGCGTTCCTGAAGGCGATTATAATGAAGTTGATTGCATATACACATATACTGCGGATTTTCAGCTTGACGGATATAATTTTCAGGCGGAATGGCTCAGAAAGTATCCATATACGGAAAAATCAGATGCAGTATATAATCAGTTAAGCTATATACAAATAAATGTCAGTATAGCAAACGCCCTGCGGGTTTTCCGCAGGGCGTTTTAAGTTTATTTAATAAGTATTAATTGAGTTGAGCTGATTGTATTAATTTAAATCCCTGTCGCAAGTTCATTGATAAGGTATCTGCCGTCAGGTTGTCTTAAAAGGCATACGTAAAATGTGGCTTCCGTTTGGTCAGGGGCGTAAACGGAGTTTTGCGCAGGCTTCATATCGACGGTAACTCTTACGTTAAAATCGTTTGAAGATTTTGCGTATTCGAGAGGATCTATATAAAGATTTTTAAGCCTGCATTCCGTCATGCCAAACACGTTATGACTGTTTTCGTCAAAAAATCTCGCGCCGTTTTCGGTGCAGCAGCTTCTCATAAGATCAAAGTCGTTGTTTTCAAAGGCATAAAAGAATGTCTTTGCGGTGTATTGAGGATTTGCCATAGATTTATCGGTTTCAGATCCGGCAGGAGTTTGAGAGTCACCGTCGTCGTTTGTGATCTTAATAATATTATCGAAGCTGTTTTTTATAAAATCCAGGTCGCTCGCCATAGCTTCGTATTCTGCGGCGATAGGGATATCCTCCTCGTCGCGGTCGGTCCAGATAGGATATTGTACATCGGAAGGCGTAGTCATTATATATGTACATCCGCCCTGATACGCCAGAAACTGTTGAGGTACGACGGCGCCGATCTCTTCATCGCTCAGGATCTGAAGGTAGCAGTCTATATAAAACAGAGTGCCTGCTTTATATTTATCATAAGTGGCTCTCTGCACGAATTGTATGCTGTCGCCAAGGTCGAAAGCGTAAAATTTCGGCTCTGCGATATCCATCCATGAAAGAGGCAGGGTTATCTTAAAATTCAGGTCGCTGTTTTCATAAAGTATGCCTGAGATCACGGAATCAGGATATTTCATATTTTCAGCCGTTACCTGAAGGGTAGAAAATATTTCCTGATATGATTCGTGCAGTTTATAAAACAGGTCGTAAGGTGCGTAAGCGGTGCCGTTTTTTATAACAGGAGCTGCAAGAAGCTCGGTGTTTTCCGTACTTCCATAGTTATGACCGCGGATATACGCGTAAGGGCTTCCGACCCGAACGCGGTTTATCCAGAATTCAGAGCCGTCCGGGCGGGTGCCGTCGTAATCGGCGGAATATATAAGAAATTGCACGTAGCCGTTATCGTAGGTGATGTTATCGTTATCAACATTTTCAAGATTGAGCATTTCCCTTAGCGGCAGATAGACCGTGTTATTTTCTACGAATGGTTTATGACGCAGTTCAATTTTTTGTCCGTCGTTTATAACATTAATATTATATTTATTATTAAATATTTCGTCAGCAGACACTCCGCTGGCAAACAGCGCGCAGAAAACTATTAATACCGCCGAAACGGCTGAGATTATTCGCGTAAGTCTGCCGGGTTCTTTTTTGTTTTTAATCATGGTAAACCTCCTTTTTAAAATTTTCATGTTTCCCGTCATGCCTGTGGTAAGGGGCACGCTTTTTTTGTTTGCTTCGGATAAAAGGTCGAGGATAGTGTTGATATAATTGAGTTTTTCCTCTTGACTCATGTCCTGCGTTGCCGTCAGGTCGCAGGAAATTTCACATTCCATGTCTATTTGGCGGTTGATAAAATAGATCGTCGGGTTGAACCAGTGGACGCTTTTTACGAAAGCGGCGAACCATTTGTATAATATATCGTGTTTTTTAAAGTGGGTCATTTCGTGGAGCAGGATATTGTTAAGCTGTTCTTCTGTCATTTTTATGTCCGGCAGCAGCAGTATGGGTCTGAAAAGTCCTGTGATCAGCGGCGAGGACAGGTTTCTGCTGATTCTTATATTTATATTGCGGTTCGTGAAATTTTTTATAGAAGCGTATATATCGCAGGGCGGCAGGAAATATTGCGGCTGACAATGGATATCTGTTGTGTTTTTTTCGTAAGAACGCGGTATTTCCCATGAATTTTTCTTTATTTTTATTATAAATATTATGTAGCTGATGATTTTGTAAGCGAGCAGCAGCGCCGCTGCAATTATCCATACGCGGGATGCGGGCGCGAGCATGTTTTCGGGAATGCCTGCAAAAGAGCTGATATGTTCAAACGTTTCAGTTTGTTTTGCTGTGTTCTGAGTTATATCAATATTTTCTGAAACAGGAGCTTGAATATTTTGCGTTTCTGTTTCAGATGAAGTCTGAATTATTTCCGGCTGGGTTTGCTCGGCTTGCGAAAGAGCCGGAGGGTTTTCCGCAGGCAGTCTGAAACGTACGGGGCAGACCATTAATATAAGGACTGCGAGCCACATGTAATAGTGCCAGCGGCTTGAAAACCGTTTTTGCGTTACAGGTTTTATTAATATTAATATGATTGTAAGCGCAGCGCCGACGACTGAAGTTAGAATTATCGCTGTGAATAGCTGTTCGAGCATGTTATTTCTCCTTATCGTCGAATACGGATCGAAGTTCTTTTATTTCGTCGTCAGACAGCTTTTCTTCGTCAAAGAGGGAAACGGCGAAATCCTTTACCGAGCCGTCGAATACGTTTTTAAGAAGATGTCGTATCTGGGATTTTTTATATTCGGCGGAAGTGATAGCGGGCGTGTAATACAGGCTGCGGCCTTCCTTTTCGGCGGTCAGAGCGCCTTTTTCTACAAGCCTTGAGAGGAAAGTTGCGATAGTGGTGCGCTTCCAGCCTTTTTGTTCTACGGCTTTGCCGATTTCCGAGGAGCTTACGGGCTTTTTTGCTTTCCATACTGCTTTCATTATTTCGAGTTCGCCTTCTCCTATATTTATATTTTTTATAGACATATTAATGACCTCCTGTGTAGCATTCTACTCTTGTAGACAATTAAAGTCTACAAGAGTAGTTTAAATTTGTCAATACACTTTTAAAATAAATTCCGATATTTTATTAATAAAAATCAGCGTGGTATTCTTGCATTTTTTGTATCTATGAGCATATATATAGTCAGTAAAAGTAATTAAATTATCTGTTTGTTTATATGCGGGGCGGAAAATGAAGGATTTGAATAATTTTAAGAATTTGAGCAGGTTGTGGGATATAGTCAGAAATTACAGGAAAATCATAGCTATAATCTTGTGTTTGCTGGTCTTTTTTTTGCTTCTCGACGCTTTTTTTAAGTTCGATATGAAGTTTAAAGACGATATGTCAAAGGAGCTTAAGGTTATAAGTGAGTGCGGGCCGACGTCCGGGATGTCGTCTTATGTGAATGTGATGAACAACAGCGAGATTTCCGAAATTGCTGATGAGATTATAATAAGAAGCGGCGAAGCCGGAAGCAAAAAGCTCGCTGTCACGTGCAATGTGGACTGGGGCGAGGATATAGTGCCGGGAATGCTCGATGTGTTGGAGGAAAATAATGTCAGGATAACTTTTTTCGTTACGGGAAAATGGGCGGAGAAAAATCCGCGCATGCTGCGGACAATGTACCTGAAAGGTCATGAGATACAAAGTCACGGTTACGGTCATAAGCTGTGTTCACAGGTGACTGCAGGTGAAGTAAAATCTGAAATAGAAAAGACTTCCGATATTTTACATAACCTTATAGGTAAAAGACCCGATATATTTGCGCCGCCTTCCGGTGATTTTGATGAAAATACCGTTAAGATATGTAAAAATTTAGGATATAAACTCAGTTTGTGGAGCGCGGATACGATAGACTGGCGAGACGGTTCTACAGCGGATGTTATTTATAACAGGATTGTGGAAAAAGAACTTGACGGGGCGATCATATTAATGCACCCTAAGGAAGAAACGCTGAAAGCGCTGCCGAGGCTGCTTGAAACTTTTAAGGAGAGAGGGATTGAAGCAGTTACTTTATCCGAACTTATAGAAGAAAAATAAACATTAATAAAGAAATAATAAATATTGTATTATTGTTATGCTTGATTGATTTTAATGGCAATATACGTTATAATAAGAAAACATTAATTTAACCCGTTGCGCTATTAAATTAGCTTGTTTTAACAGTCTTATAATCAATAAGTAGTGCTTAATGTTATAAATAATACAATATATTGACAAACAACAAAAGTGATCTATATTAAAATTGTAAAATGACTAATCGAACAATCATATCACTATTCAATTAATTCCATATTTTGTGTGGATCACTATTAATAATACAAAATATTGATGTTAAGTATCTAATTTTTATTAGCACAACGCGTTAATTTACTTAAAAGACTGAATATCAAAGGTTTACGGATAAGTTATAAATAACCGGTCGTATTAAACCGCCGGTTAAAAGTCAGTATGCGGAAGTAGAAGAGTTTAAAATGAAAATTATTGAGATTATGAAAAGAAAGACGGCGCTGTCTTTTGAGGTTTTCCCTCCAAAATGCGAAACGCCGGTTGAAGCCATACATAAAACTTTAGACGGTTTAAATGGAATAGATGTCGATTTTATAAGCGTCACATATGGCGCGGGCGGCAGCGAAACGGATAATAACACGTTTGAGATAGCAGGTCTTATAAAGCGGGAGTACGGGATAGAAAGCGTCGCGCATCTGCCGTGCATAAGATTTAATAAAGAAGACGTGATAAAAAAGCTCGATGGGCTTAAAAAACTCGGCATAGAGAATATTCTGGCTCTCAGGGGCGATATTCCTGAGGATTTTGAAGGTTTCGGCGATTTTCAGCATGCGTGCGATCTGATTTCATATATTAAAGAACACGGGGATTTTAATATTATAGCGGCGTGTTATCCGGAGGGTCATGCCGAATGTAAAAACAGAATTGAGGATATTCATAACCTTAAAACAAAAGTGGATGCGGGGGCGAGCCAGCTTATAACCCAGTTGTTTTTTGACAACGATTATTTTTATTCCTTTATGGAGCGCTGTCAGATAGCGGGCATCGACGTTCCTGTGCAGGCTGGCATTATGCCTGTGATAAATAAGAATCAGGTAAAGCGTATGGCTTCTCTTTGCGGCGCGTCTATACCGGAAAAGTTTGCGGCGATGATGGAAAGGTATGGAGATGATCCAGAAGCTATGCGGGACGCAGGTATAGCTTACGCAGCAGATCAGATAGCGGATCTGATTGCTCACGGCGTTGACGGAATACACCTTTATATTATGAATAATCCGCATGTAGCGCAGAAAATTTATGAAGCTGTCCGCAGCATGATAAGTTTGGAAAAGAAATAAATATACGAGAGCCTGCCAGGATTATAGGGATACCGGCAGGCTTTTTGACGTGTGTCGGGTTAGAATTTTTAAGAGTTGTGCTTAAATCCTTCTCCGTATACTTCATGAGCGTCGTTTATTATTATGAAGGCTCCTGGATCTATATGGTGAACGCCCTGCCTGAGCCTGAATATCTGCCATCTGCTGACCACGCAGACTATAACTTCCATTTCCTTTCGCTGGTAGCCGCCCTGTCCGTGCATAAATGTAAAGCCGCGTTTTATATCGTTAGTAATAAAATCGGCGATTTCGTCTGTTTTTTTAGACATTATAAAAACCTGCTTGCCGGAATCAAGACCGTCTACAACTTTATTTATAACCGTGCTGGACATGAATACGGTTACAAGAGAATACAGGGTAACGGTAAGACCGTACATCAGGGCGACGGCTGAAAGTACGCAGGCGTCGAAGATCAGGTAAAACGTACCGAGGGAAGTGCCTTTATATTTATTGCAGAGCTGAGCGAGAATGTCGGTACCGCCCAAAGTACCACCTCCTCTCATAACTATTCCCGTGCCTACGCCCGTGCACAGACCGCCGTATATTGCGGGAAGCAGCGGATCGTCCACAGAAAGAGAAAGCATGGACAGTACATCTAAAGCAATAGATGAAGCGATTACCCCGACCAGAGTACCGAGTATGTATTTGCGACCCCAGACTTTAAAGCTGATGATAAGGAGCGGGATATTTGCGACTAATGTAAAAAGTCCGATAGGCAGACCAAAGTTATAGTTTATTAAAAGCCCGATGCCGGAAAATCCTCCCAGAGCCAGCCCGTTGGCTTTAATAAAAATATTTATGCCGAAACCGTAAATAAAACTTCCTGTTATTACCATTATGCAGTTCTTTATCATTTTTTTTAATAAATTTTTGTCCATATTTCCCTCGATTCTGCAGCTGCCGGTGTGATTTTTCAGTATAATAAATATATAATATGCAGCATTGAGATAAATTTTCACCGGACAGCATAAAAAGTGAGTATAAACCGGAAAGTCCGAATTAAATGTATCAGAAACGTTACAGCATGGACGCCGGTAAATTTTGTGTAGATATTAAGATACCATAGACAGATTTTCACTTCAAGCGTATAATTAAGAAATTATTCGGACAATATCAGTTTTTTTGCAGAATTATTTATTATGTATAAATTTTACTGCCGCAGCGTCTGCGAAAAATCCGGAGTTTTGTTGTACGGAGGTTGGTATTGCAATGTTTAAGGAGGTGTATAATGAAATATAAGCCTTTGGCGATAGGAATCGACGATTTTAAAGAAATGATAATCAAGGATTCTTATTATATAGATAAAACCTCGATGATAAGATTATTAACAGATGAAAATTCAAAAGTAACGCTTTTTACAAGACCGAGGCGTTTCGGAAAGACTCTGAACCTCAGCATGATAAAATATTTCTTTGAAGATACGAGAGATGAAGCTGTAAACGAGGAAAACCGCAGGCTGTTCGACGGACTTGATATCGCGGCGGCGGGCGAGGATTATATGCGGTATATGCAAAAGTATCCGGTGATATTTTTGTCGCTCAAATCGACCAAGCAGAGCAGTTTTGATCTATCGTTTAAAATGCTGAAAGATAATATTTCCGGAGAATTTAAACGGTATGACGAGATGGTTTCAGGGGTGTTATATAATGATGATTTAAATAAATATTGCAAACTAAGAGATAGGACGGCGAATGATTCTGAATATTATACATCAATTGCATTTTTATCTGAATGTCTTGAAAAGGCGTATGGCAAAAAGGCTGTTATTTTAATAGACGAGTACGACGTTCCGCTGGAAAACGCTTATTACAGCGGATTTTACGATAAAATGATATCCTTTGTACGTTCGCTGTTTGAGTCGGCGCTGAAAACGAATCCGAGCCTTGAGTTTGCGGTGATAACAGGTTGTCTGCGTATAAGCAGGGAAAGTATTTTTACAGGTCTTAACAATCTGAATATAGTATCCGTTATAGATAACAGGTACGGAGAGTATTTTGGATTCACGCCTGCCGAAGTAGAAAATATGATGCGATATTACGGCTGCGAGAGCCGTATGGAAGATATGCGCTCATGGTACGACGGATATATTTTCGGAAAATCGGAAATATATAATCCGTGGAGCGTTATAAAGTTTATATATGATCTTAGAGCAGATATAAATTCTTTTCCGCGTCCTTATTGGTCGAATACGAGTTCAAACAGCATAGTGCGGGCTCTGATAGAAAAGGCGGATACAGAGGTAAGAGGAGAGCTTGAAATTCTGCTTTCCGGAGGAACTATCGAAAAGCCTGTGTATGAGGATATAACATACGACGATATATATAAAAATCAGGATAACTTATGGAACTTTCTGTTTTTTACGGGATATTTGAAGAAAATCTCCGAGAGGATAGAGGAAAGAACGATTTACATGAGTCTTGCCGTTCCTAATCAGGAGGTTTTGTATATTTACGAAAGGCATATCAAGAGCTGGTTTGACGATCACGTGAAAACAAGGGATATGAGCGGACTTTACAGAGCGCTGCTTGAAGGCGACGCAAGGGCTTTAGAGAATGAAATATCGAGGCTTTTAAAGGGAAGTATAAGTTATATGGACAGCAAAGAGGCGTTTTATCATGGCTTTCTTGCAGGAGTTTTTGTAAATATGGACAACGACTATCTGGTTAAGTCCAACAGGGAATCAGGAGATGGCAGGTTTGATTTATGTGTTTATAACGGCATAGATACGGCGAGGCCGGCTGCGGTTATAGAGCTGAAGAACGTGGATAACAGGAAGCGGATGGAGCAGGCGGCGCATGAAGCACTGTGTCAGATATCAAATAGGAAATATGATGAAATGCTGGCAGATGAAGGCTACGAGGAATGCTGGCATGTGGGAATCGGGTTTTTCAGAAAAAATTGCAGGATAAAGATAGAAAAGCATAAGATAGAACAATAGAGTATACATTTAAATCGTGAAAAAGAAAATTAAAGTTATGTTTATTAATTTGACAATAAGGGTAAATATTAGTATATTAATGAAAGGATAAATTTATGAGTAAGATAAGAACTTTAAATTGCGGGCTTCGCGTAGCTTTAGAATATATACCTTATGTTCAGTCTGCCACCGTAGGAATTTGGGTAAAGGCGGGTTGTGTAGATGAGGACAATTCATGCAGAGGAATTTCTCATTTTATTGAGCATATGATGTTTAAGGGCACTGGCAGCAGAAGCGCGCGTCAGATAGCTTCCGATATAGATTCTCTCGGCGCTCAGATAAACGCTTTTACGTCTAAGGAAAGCACCTGTTATTATGTGAGGGCGCTGAGCTCTAATCTGGAAAAGACGTGCGATATTCTTATAGATATGATAGCGGATTCTCAGTTTGCTCCTGAAGAAATGGCGAAAGAAAAGCAGGTTGTTAAGGAAGAAATAAAAATGGTGGAAGATACGCCGGAGGATGACGTACAGGATATGCTGTACGAGGTTTTGTTTAAAAACGAAGCGCTGTCAAATTCTATTCTTGGAACGCCTGAAAGCCTGGACAGCATTACCCGGGACGATATCAAGTCCTATATAGATCGGGAATATACGCTGGATAATATAGTCGTTTCTGTATCGGGTAATTTCGATGAGGAACAGATATGTGAACAGTTTGAACATAAATTATCTTTCCTGAGAAAGTCTAAATCGGAAAAAACGCATAAGAACGTTTTGTACGCGCCGTCTTTTAGTTCTAAAGTCAAGGATATAGAGCAGTCGCATATATGTCTGGGCGTAAGAGCGCTTAAATTTGCGGACAAGGATTCGTATACTATGACTATTTTAAATAATATAATGGGCGGCAGTATGAGTTCAAGACTGTTCCAAAATATCCGAGAAGAAAAGGGTATGGCATATACTGTATATTCGTATACAGGTTCTCATGATAAGAGCGGTTTTTATGCTATAAGCGCAGGCGTTGCTCATGATAAAATCGAGGATACCGTGGCGGCTGTCAGGGAGGAACTGAATAATCTGGCAGCTAAAGGAGTTACCTCTAAGGAGCTTGAGATATCAAAGCAGCAGACTAAGGGCAGTTTTATTTTCAGTCTGGAAAATACAAGCAACAGAATGGTCGTGAACGGAAAGTACGCGTTGTTCAGAAACAGACAGAGGTCGATAGAAGATGTTATTTCGGCGATTGATTCTGTAAGTATTGATGATATAATGAGAATAGCTGAACTTATCACTGATACCTCCCTTTATTCGGGAACGATTATAAGCAGAAGAGATATTGATCTTGCCGCGCTGATGAAATAGGAGAAAAAATATAATATGGATTATTTACAGAAACAGGTACTTAAAAGTTCTATTATTCCTGCGATTCCACCGGAAAAAATACTTGGGACAGCCGATCAGCTTCAGGAAGCGCTTATGATGTACAGCTGTGCGATAAGAGAAGTAAAAACCAAGTTAGAGGTTTTAAACGATGAGCTTTCAATAAGAAATCAGCGCAATCCGATAGAGTTTATTAAGACCAGGGTAAAAAAACCTTACAGCATACTCGAAAAACTGAACAGGAGAGGCTTTGAGATCAGTATTCAGTCTGTTTTTGAGAATTTGAACGACGTCGCTGGTATCAGGGTTATATGCTCTTTTGTAGACGACATATATACTGTTGCGGAAATGCTGACAAATCAGGATGACGTAACGCTTCTTGAAGTAAAGGATTACATAAAAAATCCAAAGCCTAACGGATACAGAAGTCTTCACCTTATAATTCAGGTACCCGTTTATTTTTCCGATAAGAAAGAAGAACTGCGCGCCGAGGTGCAGATAAGAACCATCGCTATGGATTTCTGGGCAAGTCTTGAACACGATCTCAGATATAAGCAGGATATTCCGGATACGGAGGCGGTACAGGAGGAGCTTAAGAGCTGCGCGGATACCATCGCAAATACAGATAAGAGGATGATGGCGCTGAGGGATAAAATAGAAACCATGAAGTCCGCTAATGTAGAAAAAAAAGAGGAGAAGAAGACAAATGTCTTCAAATAAAAGCAGAACAAATGCTTTACGTATGCTTGATAAAAAGAGTATTGCTTATGAAAGTATTGAGTATAATCTGGAGGATGGATTTACCAGCGGTTCGGATATAGCCCGTATGCAGGGATTAGATCCGGATTCTGTGTTTAAAACTCTTGTAACAGAGGCGAATACAGGCGAGCATTTTGTCTGCGTTATTCCCGTAGACTGCGCGTTGGATCTTAAAAAGGCGGCAAAGTATTTCGGAATAAAAAGACTTGAGATGCTGCCGATGAAGAAGCTGCTTCCAATTACGGGATATGTGCATGGAGGCTGTTCGCCCATAGGAATGAAAAAAGATTTCCGCACTGCGATAGATGAAGTTGCAGGTTTATTTGATGAAATTTATGTAAGCGGAGGCAGAATAGGTCTGCAGTTAAAGATTGGAACTCATGATCTGTGCAGCGTTACAGGAGCAGGGTTGGCGGATCTGACTTTATGAGGAAAAGATCTTGATAAGATATAGCATAATAATAGAAATAAATATTAAAAAGTAATTGCAGGCTGAAAATGAGAGCCGGCAGCAAGCGATAAATAATAAGTACGGGAGAGTTGGAAATGAAAGAGTTGTCTGTTGCTCAGGAGTATTTTATATGCATGTTAAATGGAAAGGGGAAGATAGAAGGGTTAGGCAAAGATAAATTGATTTGTTTTGTTGCCGGAGGTTTATTAGAATTGCAGCTTGCAGGCTGTATAGCTTTTGATAATAAAACAATATTTTCAATTGGCGAGCTTCCGGAGGAAATGGATTATTTGAAGTCGATTTATAATGTAATCTCCAAAGATGAATCCATAGATATGGATGAATTTATGAAAGCATATGATTATGAGTTTAACGACAGGCAATTAAACGAATTGGCAAAAGATATCGGAGATTTTCTTGAAAGTATAGATTTTGTCAAAACTATAAAATCCGGCGTATTTAAGAAGAAAAAAACTTATTTTCCGAAACGGGAAATCATTAATAAAGTAATCGATAAGATGCGTTCAAATATGCTCGAACCAGAGAATATGACAGAAGAAACAGCTGCACTTTTTATTCTTTTGGATAGAAGCATGTGTCTGAAAGAATATTTTTCTATCTTTGAAAGAAACGATATGAGAGAAAATCTTATAGGCGCCGTTAAATCTGGAGAAAATCCTCATATAAGGCATATGGTGGAATGTGCAGAAAATATTGTAAATATGATGTCTGTGATGAATGTTTCACTGATCGTTAATTAGAAAATCGATTTATTAAATTATTAATATTAAAAAATTTAAAATAAAGATTATGCATATTAAATATGTATGCAGAGGTTTTTATCTGTTAAACAATCCCTATGGCTGCACGATGCGGACATAGGGATAATTTTTATGCTGTAAAAGAATGATTGAAGTGATAATGGAGCAGAATCATGTTGATTGAAGATGAAAAAGATATAGAGTATTTATAAAAGAAGAATTTAAGAACATCCGAAAAGCCCTTATCGGAAGTGATGCTGTTAATATTTTCAGGCAGTTTCAGTTTGATGCAATCATTTTGTATATTATTCTGACCTATACTGACGATTTGGAGATATGCAGGCGGATTCAGTCGGAAATTTTACCCGTTGAATCTGGAAAATACGAATTTGCCGGATTCCGTGAGTTCTGCCTGAGTCCACGGTTTGGCAGGTGAAGTTCCCGGACGCAGAGCTGCAGAGGTTTCGTTTTTATCGCACAGCGACCAGTTTGTCCAGCTTATGCCGCGTTGATTTAAAAAGTCAAGCCACTGGCAGGACTCATTAATAAACACACCGCCGCTGCCGTCAGCACGGCTGGTTCCCCATTCGGATACGAATACAGGAAATCCCTGAGCCATAACCTGATCTATGCGGTTTCTCAGTTCATTTCCGTGAGTACCTGCATAAAAGTGCAGCGTATACATAATATTTTCATATTGCAGCGGATCTGCCGCCGCGATGTGTATATCCTGGCTCCATGTGCCGCTTCCCACAAGGATTATTGATTTAGGAGATTGGCTTCTTATTGTGTTTATAATGCGCTGAGCGTAAGGTTTTATATCGTTTTGCCAGCTTACATTTCCGTTGGGTTCATTGCAGATTTCGTATAAAACAGCGGGATTGTCTTTGTAGCGCTGAGCAATATCTGTAAAAAATGCTTCGGATTCGGATACGTGGAACATAGGATTGCCGTCAGACAGGATATGCCAGTCTATTATTACATACATATCGTTTGAAACAGCTGCGTCTATTGCTGATATAGCCTGCTGTCTGATTTTGTCCGGATTGCTGAGATATCCGTCTTCGTCTGTATACATTGCTATTCTGAAAAGATTTGCGCCGTAATCTGCAGTGTTTTTTATCGCCTGCGATGATGCGAACTGACCGTACCACTGCAGACCATGACTGCTCATTCCGCGCAGAACGACAGGCTGCCCCTGATCGTTGCATAGTGAAGCGCCGACTACTTTAAGCCAGCCGTTTTTAGATACGCCTCCCTGAATTGTTTCAGTTCGCGGCGGAACAGCAGGATCGGAAACGACAGGCTCCGGCTGTACCGGCATCTGACCCTGAGAGAATTCGCCTGCCCGTTGAATAAGTACGCAGGCTTCAGCGCGGCTCAGACCGCTTTTCGGACGGAACGTACCGGAAGAATCGCCTGTAACTATGCCTTTTGAATAAGCTGCGAGAACAGCTTCGTAATAGCGCCCGTCGAGTTGGCTGAAATCGCTGATCTTACTTGATTCCTTATTGAAATCGCCCCTTGCATCGGGCATAAAGGCTTTCATAATGATTTTTACGGCAAGCTGTCTTGTAATAGGTTGGTTGAATTTTTCTCCTGTAGGCGGGATTTCGTCCCAGTCGTACCAGCCGGTCTGCAGAGCCGCCTGAGTATAGCCGGCAGCCCAGTGAGCGGACTCAGCGGAAACGGGAGAAAGACCTGCGCGCCGAGCGGTAATTGCTACGAATTCGGCTGTCGATATAGTTTGGTTTGGGCGAAAAGTCCCGTCGGGGTAGCCGGAGAGCTGACCGGAATCGGTCATTTGCGTTACGGCCTTTTCGTACCAGCTTCCCGGCGCTACGTCGGAGAAAGCTGCTGCAGGAAGAGTAAAAAGTGCGCAGCATAGGACGATTATGAGAGAAAGCGGTATGCTCAGCCGCAGGGTTTGTTTGAATCGTTTCATGGTAAGCTCCTTTTTATCGTTTAAGTGTAAATTTTTATCTGTAATATTATTTTGTATTATTATTTATTCAGGTTTGATTTTGTGATAATGAAAAACATCGTACTTACATTTAGTCTTGAGGAGAATTATAAAAATATTATAGCATAAAGTCATTATATATGTATGTTGATGTTTTAGGTGCTATCGGCAGGATTGTTTGTAAAATGAATCAATCGCAAAGTGATAAAAATTATATTTGAAGACAGAATATATAAAATATTTATTGGAAGAAATTATATGTATTTTTCTGAAATCAGATTGACTAAAGTATGACAATATGTTATCTTAAAAAAGGATAACGCATTGTCATACATTGAGGAG
This sequence comes from Bacillota bacterium, assembly GCA_022790955.1. Lineage (GTDB taxonomy): Bacteria > Bacillota > Clostridia > Peptostreptococcales > Anaerovoracaceae > JAAVYD01. Next base: position 23,606 of record JAAVYD010000034.1, on the reverse strand, counting down.
GAAGCCAAGATGTCGCAGAAAATATCGGATGCCGAACTGGAAATCATGAAAGTAATTTGGGCTAATAAAGAAGGTCCGACGCTTTTTGCTTATTTGACGGATGAATTAGCTTCAAAAGGAAAGCTCTGGCAAAAAAATACTCTTATTACACTTTTGAATCGGCTTGTAAACAAAGGCTTTTTAAAGGCGAAGAAAACAGGACGCAGAAACGAGTATACTCCTCTTATTTCGGAAACCGAATACCAGACGGTTCAGACTAAGAATTTTCTTCATAAAATCTATGAAGGAAACGCAAAAGGTCTGATTTCCAATTTAATTTCAGGGGATTTGCTGACGGATGAAGAATACGAGGAATTGAAAAAAATATTGGAAAGGGATCGGGAAAAGTAATGCGTGCAGTTTTTAGAATATTCCTGTCTATGTCATTTACCGGAGCTTGTCTTATTTTGATATTGTTCTTGGTGAAACGATTTTTGAAAGACAAAATCAGCAGACAATGGCAGTATTATATATGGCTTATTGTCATACTGAGGCTGCTGTGTCCCTTTGGACTGGAAATAAATATTATGGAAGAAGTATATCAGACTGTGATTCAGTCAGATTCTTTACTTCAGCAAAATATATACGATGTTTCGGAGGATACGGATGTTGTTGTCAGTTCAGAGAAGAACGGTCAAAGAACGGAAAGTTCAGAATACAAACGTTCGCTTTGGAATGTTATTTCGTTATTTATGGATTATATATGGCTGATTTGGCTGGCGGTTGCTGCGGGCTTTATGATACGGAAAGTAACGATATATCAGAGTTTTATAAGATATATAAATGCAGGTTTGGTTCCTGTTTCCGATATTGAAATTTTAGATCGGCTTGCCGTTATTTCGAGACAGATCGGTATTAAAAAACCAGTGGAACTTTGTATCAATCCGCTGATCGCTTCGCCGCTGCTAATCGGATTTTTTCATCCGTATATAGTTCTTCCAAGTGAAAATATTGTCGAAAAGGATTTTAAATATATCGTGTTTCATGAACTTATGCATTATAAGCGTCGGGATATATTTTATAAATGGCTGGTTCAAATAACGGTTTGCCTGCACTGGTTTAATCCTTTTGTACATCTTATGGGCAGGGAAATTATAAAGTCATGTGAATTTTCATGCGATGAAGCGGTCGTTGCAAGAATAGGAAGAGAAAATGCGCAGGATTACGGAAAAACCCTGCTTGACGCTATGGCGTCAGTTGGAAAATACAAGGAATCTTTAGGCGCGGTTACTTTAAGCGAAAACAAAGTATTATTAAAAGAAAGGTTGGGGGCGATTATGAGTTTCAGGAAAAAATCTAAGGCGACAATTTTTTTAACAGGTACGCTGACACTGTTAATTATTTTTGGAGCGTCTTTTATCGGCGTGTATCCGGAAGTGTCGGCATATTCAGGTCAGGAAGGAAAAAGAGGAGATTATATATCAGATAATAACGTGAAGATTTTGTATTCCGCGCAGGCGGAGAAGTATTATAATGCTGGAAGTCTTCCGTTGTTTCAGATCGTATTTTCTAAATTAGATGAAGAAATGCAGCAAATGTGGCTGAATAAGATTTATGAAGATGGAAAAATTGCTTTTTTTTCTGTCAGCATTAGTCAGTTAAAAACCGACGGCGCTTTAATTAAATTACTTGCGGAAAAAACCTATGCAGATCGTTCAATATCATTTTTTTCTGTTTTAACAAATCGTATGAGCAAAGAATCACTGGAATTATGGCTCGATAGAGCGATTGAAGACATGCGTTGGAATTTTCAGTCTATATTATTCGAAAAGCTGGACAAAGATGACGAACTTGACACGTTAGAAGAACAGTTAGAGATGCAGCAGATGGAAGAATATAAATCTCACGGCGTTGTTTTTAATGGAAAAGAATGTTATTATAAAAATCAACTCGTTAATATATTTATGGATGCGCGCAGTAACGGTTCGTTTTATACGCTGAATATTAACCCTAAGGGCGCAGTCAACATTAAAATTATACGAAACGGGGCTAATGAAATTACAGGCGTAGATTATATGACGGAAACGGAAGCTAAGGAGATATTGGAAGATATGGATGCGGATGACGAACCAGAAATCATTCCTGTTAATATTAAAACTTTAGATGGCGGAGATGTTGTCTATCTGGGAGAATATATGTTATCCTACGGCGACAGAATTTGGTACGATGTTTTGGCGGAAACGGGAAATGGACTGCAGGTCGGATTTGCTAAAGTCGAAGATAAATTTTTGAATACTGTTTATTATTCTACACAGAATTTGCGTCAAAACGGTAATGCGCTTAAATGTACAGCTGATATTACCTTTAGCTCTCCTGTAAAACCCGGCAAATATAAACTCTTTATCCGTGCAACAGAGGATACTTTAAAGAATGTAAAAGGCAGTATTTCCATTTCTTATGCAAATGTATAAAAAATGAGCGTTTAATACATAAATTTATTGTTTCGGCGTTTGGAAGTTTTTCAAATGTATGTTAATACGAATTTAGAAAATAGGTTATGTATATAAAAGGTTTGGATTAAAATATTGTTTGGCGATTATATTTTTGTACAAAAATACAGATATAAAATATTCTTTCTGCCAATGGACAGAAAGAGCGATATTACTGCATAAAACAGGTATAGGTATAAGATGCTTATTCCTGTTTTTTTATGCGGTTAAAAAAGTTTCAGCCGCACTGTATTGATTATCAACGGTTTTACGTATAGTTAGCAGAAATATTATATCTAAAACAAATATGATGATTGACATATGATGTCTATCGTGTTATGTTATAAACAGGAAAAGGAAAAGCTCGGCAGAGTTTATAGTCGCCACACTTGAGAATCGTTAAAAAGGAAACGAGAAAAAATGCGGTGCGGCAGGATGGAGGACGTAGGCAGGCTCATTGCCCGTCATGGACGACAACGCACCCGTTACGTTTTACCCGACGCACTTTATCATTTGAGCGCGGCGACTATAAGATACCTTAATCGCTGCCGTCCTCTGAGGGCGGTCATGGAAATATATTTATAATTTCCGTTTAATTTGTAGGGAGGTCAATATGGATATTTTGAAGGATTTGGCTGCAATAGCGGGCGAGAAATTCGTAACCTGTGACGACAGTGTTTTGTCGGAGTATACCGCGGATCTGAGTTTTACGAAAGCATCTAAGCCAGAGGCGGTAGTTTATCCCGGCACGGCGGAGGAAGTCAGCAAGATAGTAAAGTGGGCAAACGAGAACAATATGCCGCTGATTCCGGTAAGCTCGCCGATTCATCTTTACGGCACAACCGTTCCTAAACAGGGCGGCGTGATCGTTAATATGAAAAGATTCGACGAAGTTCTTGAAATAGATACCGTAAACAGATTCGTACGTTTCGGCGTTGGCGTTTCATGGGAAAAACTTACGTCTGAGCTTAAAAAAGAAGGCATGAGGGTAATAATGCCGCTGGCTCCGAGAGGAAATCGTTCCGTGGCTACGGATCATCTTGAGAGAGAAGTAACTACGAGTATGGTATACGATTACGGCGAACCTACTCAGTCTATGCAGGTGGTTTTTCCTAACGGCGATATTTTCCGCACGGGTTCCGCCAGCGCGCCGAAGTTCCCGTATTCTCCTGCAAGGGGCGCGAATCCTGCAGGTCCGGGTCTGGACTTTTACAGACTGCTTCAGTGCGCTCAGGGCACTATGGGGATTGTTACGTGGATGTCACTCAAGATACAAAGTATTCCGCGCATAGATAAGATAAAATTCGCTGCGTTAGATAAGCTGGACGACGCGTCGGGGTTCCTTTACAGAATACTTCCGAGGAGGATCGGTCAGGAATGTCTGGTGTTAAACAACGTGGATCTGGCTGCGCTTTTAGCATCAGATGCGGAAGAATTTCAGAAATACAAAGCAGGGCTGCCGCATTATACATTAATATTAACCATAAGCGGTCTTATTCGAAGACCGGAGGAAAAAATAGCTTACGAAGAACATTTTTTAAGCGACGTTATGAGAAATGAATTCCAGAATATAGTTTTAACAGACACACTGCCGGGATTTCCCGGAGCGTCGAATAAGCTCATAGATATTTTAAGAAGCGCATGGTCGGAGAGCAGACCATACTGGAAGAACGTTCCTGCGGGGGCTTATCAGGATCTTTTCTTTATAACTAAACCGGAAAAGGCGGAGTGCTTTGTTGAGATAATGAAAGATATATGCGGAAAGAGATCGTATACGTTTGAATCTATTGGAATATATAAGCAGCCTATAGAACACAACAGAGCATGTCAGATGATGTTCACGTTCTATTACGATGCTGAATGCGAGAAATCCGCGGAGGCGGTAAAGGCTGTTTACCGCGATGCTTTTGAAGCTATGCACGATGCGGGCGCATATTTCACAAGACCTTATGGAGATATGGCAGAGCGTCTTTACGACCGCGCGGCTTCGTATACCGCGGCGCTTAAAAAGGTCAAAACTCTGTTTGATCCGAATAATGTTATGAATCCGGGCAATCTATGCTTTTAGTCACCGTACTTGGGAATCATTAAAAAGGAAGCAAAGAAAAATGCGGTGTGACGAGATCGTTCCTGTCAAACTTACTGAACTCTTTCGCAGAGCTTTTAATCCATATTGTTCTGCTGCGCTGTTTCATTTTGTACGCTTGTTTTTTTACATGCTAAAAACGCAGTTTGTATTATTCTTTTACTGAGTTTTAACAAAATGGGCGAGGACGACAGCACATCTCACCACATTTTAACCGCTGAACTTTACGGATTTTTGAGTGCGTTGACTATAATGGTGAAAGGAGAAGAAAATGTCTGTAATCGATAAGAATAATCCGGAGAGATACGATACTCCAAAGGAAAAATTTGCGCTTGATATTGAAAATTTAGATAATTTCGTATACGATATGCAGCATTGTATTAAATGCAAAGGCTGTTATTGGGTAGATCATACATATATGCCGGGAATGAAACATTCCGTGAGATGTCCGAGCAACCTGTGGAAAGAATTTGATTCCTACGGAGCTTTCGGCAAAATGAGGATCGGGCTTAAGCTGAACGAAGGTAAAATGGAATGGACGGATCATCTGCTTGAATTAATATACGCCGACCCTCTGTGCGGAGCCTGCGATGTGGGCTGCAAGAGAAATCTTGATCTTGAAGTAGGTCTTACTCTTGAGGCTCTCAGGGTAAAGGCTGTAAAGGACGGAGCGGGCCCGCTGCCTGTTCATAAAGATATCGCGGCTTATATCGACGGAACGGGAAACTGCTATGGAGCAAAAAAAGATAGAAATGCGTGGATGGACGCGAGCGTTAAACCTGCGGAAAAAGCCGATATCATGTACTTTGTGGGCTGTTCATCATCTTATGAAAACACGGAAATCCCTAAGGCTGTAGCTAAGGTTTTACAGAGCGCAGGCGTGCCGTATATGTTAATGAAAGACGAATCATGCTGCGGAAATATCGTTTTCTCTGTGGGCATGGTAGATGAAGCCAGAGAGATTGCGAAGAAAAATGTTGAAGTAGTGAGAAATTCCGGGGCTAAGGTACTGATGACGAGCTGCGCGGAGTGCTATCGTATGTGGAAAGTGGATTATCCTAAGCTCTTAAATATCCGTACAGACGAACTGGGCTTTACTGTTAAGCACTTTGTGGAAGTGGCTGATGAGGCTCTCGCAGAAGGCAGGCTGAAACTCACGGAGCCTGTAAATCAGCGTATTACTTATCACGATGCATGCAATGTGAGCAGGAATTGCGACGATTGGGAACCATACGAAGGCGAAAGAGGCTGGATGGGAACCATCGAACCGCGTCTTGCTCGCCGCAGAGGTCGTCAGGGGTTATATGCTCAGGCAAGAAATCTTATTAATGCCGTTCCGGGACTCGATTTTACGGAAATGCCTCGTATGAAAGAAAATTCTCTGTGCTGCGCCGGCGGCAGAGGCACTAAGCAGGCATTCCCTGAATTAGCCGAATTTGCTGCAAGGGACAGACTTGAAGAAGTGAAGTACGTAGGCGCGGAAGCGGTCGTGTCCGCCTGTCCGTGGTGCAAGAGTAATTTCAGCGAGACCGCCGGGAAGGATGGAGAAACTATTGATATTTTGGATATAGCTCAGCTTTTAGCTAAAGCGATAAAGTAGGAGGGTTAATATGAGTATTAATATTCACGCATATAAAGCGATAGAAGCTGTCGTAGGCAGCAATTACATAACTCAGGACCCTGTGGACTGCGAAGGATACCGTTCGGGTCCCGGCGGATATGAGAGCGGCACGGGTTACGAACGGGTGATGACAAAGCTGCCGGGCGCGATAGTAATGCCGCGCACTACTGAGGACGTGCAGAAGATAGTAAAAATCTGCGGACGATACGGGCTTCCTTTCGTACCGTATTCTACGGGTTTTTACGGTCCGAGATCTCATCCTCACGTAGAAAACGAGCTTATAATAGATATGAAGAGAATGCGGGATTTTGAAATAGACGAAAAGCATTTCTTTATAACGGTTCAGCCAGGTGTGATATATTCTCAGATACAGCAGGAATGTTTCGAGAAAGGCGCTTATGTAGTAATCGGCGGAGGCGGAGCGCAGACTTCCGCTGTAGCTAATCTTCTTAACGACGGCTGGTCGCCGCTGAGTTTCAGGGTAGGTCTGCCTCAGAGAAGAATCCTCGGAATGGAAGTAGTAATGCCTGACGGCGAACTGGTTAAGATGGGTTCTCTCGCAGACGGCGACGATCCGTTCTGGGGCGAGGGCATAGGTCCGGATCTCAGAGGAATCATGAGAGGTTATACGGGACTGTTGGGCTGCCTGGGCATCTGTACTAAGATGGCCATAAAGACGCTGCCGTTTCAGCCTGTTATCCCTGAGCCCACGGGAATATCGCCTGAAACAACGCTGGCGCTCGATCCTAAGCGCGTAAGATGGATAAATTTCACCATGCCGAGCCTCGAATCAATAGAACAGGCGCACATAATGATAGGAAACGCTGAGATCGGCGGAGCCGTTACCAAAGTGCCGACTTTCTGGCGCGCTATTGCAAAGGCTGAGTGCAAAGAGGAATTCTGGGATATCTGGCAGAAGGAAACGGAAGAATCCGTAGCCAATTTCTTCCTCGTAAGAGTTCTTCTTATCGGCTATACTTCTGAGGAACAGATGGAATACGATTACAACGTACTCTGCGATATTATAGAAGAACTTGGCGGAAAGGAACGCCGCACGAAGCCTTCAGATGAATCCTGGTTTAAGAACGCCGATTCAGCGGGCATGTGGCTCATGACAGGTTCTTATGTATCCGTAGACTACGTAATGGATACTTTCACTCAGGCGTTTAAGCAGGGTCCTAATTACCGCGACCTTAAAGCTCAGTACACGCCGCCTCTTATGCCTGACTGCAAGGATCTGGGCTGGTTCCAGAGCTGCGAGATGGGTCATCTGGGATATTATGAATATCTTATATACTGGGATCAGAGAGAAGATACCAACGGTATGGATCAGTTCTATGTAGAGAGCGCCAAGATGAATATACAAAACGGCTGTTATCCTGCACTGCTGAGTTCACATCAGCCGCTTTATCTGACGGGTCCTGCGTATGGTCCGGGATATCACGAGTGGATATTAGATTTGAAAGCTGTGTTTGACCCGCTGTGGATATGCCATCCGCCGCTGCCTCTCGCTCACGACGAGTTCGTAAAGAGAGCGCCGTGGATGCAGGAAGTGAAGAATTGGGAAACTCCGGAAGAATTCCCTTATCCTGAAAATCTGAAAGAAAGAATGAAATTGTAATAATTAAAAACAAAGTTTAAGATTGCGGATCAGATAAGATTAGATTTAAGAATTACGTTGATGCGATAACAGATATAAAAAGGTAATATAAATATTTTGACTAAGAGATCCGGATATCTGTCCGGATTTTCTTAGCTTAACTCGTTGAGCTATTAAATTGGAGCGTTTTAGCAGTATTATAATCAAGAAATAGCATTTAATGTTATCAATAAAGCAATATATTGATAAACAATAAAAGTGATTTATAGTAAAACTGCAAAATGACTCATTAGATAATAATAGCATTATTAAGTAATTTTGTATATAGTATTGATTTCTGCTGATAATACAATATATTGATATTGAGTATCTAATTTTTATTATCACGACGCGTTAGCTTAAGCAGATTAAACGTCAATATTTAAGAAAGTCTGCTAATAAAAAATCGAGCGCAAATTAATGAAAATTAGAATTAGAAGAAAAGTGAAAAATCAGTAAAAAGTTCAGTTTGAGTATGGTGTAGCCGAAGTTCATTTTAATATGCAGGATTATAGTGTGAGAATATGGGATTAGATATTGATTTAAACGTGCAGTATTTGGATGTTAAAGTCAGAACATCGTTTGTGCGGCAGATTTTCTCAGGGCTTGTAACTGTAAAGATTATGATATATAATGATAAAAATAAATTGATGAAATGTGTAAAACGATATCAGGAATTCGGAGAGCGAGGAGGTTTTTAATATGGCGAGAGTGGTTTTATCTGAACAGACTGCGGACAGGATCGGGCAGTTAATAGACCGCCAGTATAAACCAGGCGAACGGATTCCGGCGGAGATGGAACTGGCAGAATTTTTGGGCGTAAGCAGGACTACCATAAGAGAAGCTGTAAAGATATTATGTTCAAGAAATATGCTGGAAATACGAAGAGGGCACGGGACTTATGTCTGCGAGCATCCCGGAGTTCCGGCAGATCCGTTTGGTTCTAAGGATATGGATGAAGAACAGCTTAAAAACGATATCTTCGAGATGTCCGAGCTTCTTGAGCCTGAGCTTGTGAGGCTTGCTGCGAGCAAGGCGTCGGCAGAAAGTATAGAACATATGAAAGAGATCCGCAGAGCGGAAGAAGAACTTCTGGCAGATTACAGAAGGGGGGATTATATTTCCCTTAAGGAATTCAGGCGGCTCGATGTGGAATTCCACAAAGCAGTCATAGAGGGCTGCGGAAATCAGATAATAAGCCGGTCCCTGCCTATGTTCATAGCGAGCTGCACGGAGTGGTACAGTGTGTGGACGAACCTGGATTTTAACAGAGTTCTTGACAGTTTTGAAAAATATCATGATCTCATATTAAAGGCAGTGGAAGAACACGATACGGAAAGTGCGTATAAGTATTCCAAAGAGCATACACAGGATATCATATCTATTTATAGAAACAGGCGAGAAAAAACAGTATAAAAAAGAAAATATGATTGATATTTAATGGTAAGTGTGTTAATATATTTACCGTATCACGCCGGCGTGATGGAATTGGCAGACGTGCGGGACTCAAAATCCCGTGGTGGCAACACCGTATCGGTTCGACCCCGATCGCCGGCACCATAGATATTAATGGGATTCCCTGCATTGCTTTGCGGGGAATTAGTTTAAAGAGAATAATACGGAGGCCGATTGATGGGCGATACAGCAGCTAATACTACGAGTGCCGGAGCATATTTACAATTATTTTTACCGCTGATACTTCTTTTCTTCTGTCTGTGGTTTTTTATGATAAGACCTCAGAAAAAAAGAGATAACGAAACACGCAAAATGAGAAGCAGTATACAGGAAGGCGACGAAATCGTTACAATAGGAGGAATCGTGGGCAAAGTCCTGAGCGTAAAGGAAGATTCGTTAATTATTTACTGCGGCGCGGATAAAACGAAAATGGAGTTCAAAAAATGGGCTGTTTCAGAGGTAACTAAAAAGGTTGAAAAGCCTGTAAAGGAAAAGGAAGCCGATCTTGCTGAAACAGAAGATGAAACTCCGAAAAAAAAGAACATTAAAAAACTTTCAAGGCGCGAAGACGCTGAAGAAGATACTGCTGAAGATAAATAAAATATTTTATTATAATATTATTATTTTCAGTAAGAATATTAAATCATTAATATACAGTCTGTTTTCCAATAGGAATCAGGCTGTTTTTATTATGAAAGAAATATCGTTTTAAATTTATAAAACGATATGACGGAATAACAAGAAAGTCTACATTTATTTTAATGTATAATCTCTGCAGGCGACTTTCTTATTAATATTTAACTTATAAACTTTAATCTCTGAATAAAAATTTTGTAATGATTTGTTATTAATATTATTATATCTGTTATTTTTCTCCTAAAAAATGCATATACTTAAAAAAATGCGGTTGATATATTTTAAATATATATTATATTAAAATTTTACAGGAGTGTGATTATTATGGAAAATAATAATGTAGGTATAGCGGTCAAAAAGATATTTACAGGTATAGCTGCAGCGGTCGTTATTACGACGGCGGGCGTGCTGATTAACGGGTTTTTGCTGATGGTGACGCCTTTAAAGATTGAAACATCGCCTGCCTTGCTTATAGGGTTTATTACCGTTTCCGCTGTGATCTTAGGATTTCTTACAGCTTCCGCAGTAGGAAAAAAGGGATTTTTTATTGGGATATTATCTGGTTTTTTCTTTATTATTCTGCTTAATATTCTGCTTGGAGTGGTTTTGGGATATTCTCATGTAGTATCTGTGAGAAGCCTGTTGTTTCTGATACCAATAGCGGGCGCTGCGTTAGGAGGCATAGTTGGAGTCGGCAGGAAATAATACGGCGCAGACTGTTTGGCATCAGTTTTGCTGTAAACCTTGTTTTAGCTGTTTTGCCGTGATATAATTCAGCAAAAACAGGAGGATAACGTGAAGAAATGGTATGAGGAAGAATATGAGTTTGATATTGAAGTAACGGGATTCCTGCGCGGTGACAGTACAGAAAGGTACTGCAGAAACGGCGAGGAAATCGGAGACAGATATACGTGTACTTACGGCTGTCCGGTAAACGCAGAAGGGCAGGGCATCTGTTCAAAGGTGATGATGATAATGTTTCCTATAATGGAAGCCGTAAGAAGCGGCGGTAATTTGGAAAATATAGGCGGCGACGGCAGGTACAGCAAAGATATAGTGTGTCCGGATGGCTGCGTTATTTTCAGGATTACAGCTAAACAACTTGGAAACGAAAATTTTTATAAAGGAAAATTTTTTGATTGATGCGGAGATGTTTGCAGGCGGCATTGACTGGAAGTTTCAGAAGAATTTTGTAAAACAAATCGTACTGCAAAAGGTAAATGCAGAATTTTCCTCGTGTCTTGACACGTTCTATATAGTAGGGTAAAATGTAAATGTTAATCAAGTATACGAAATACATTAGTCACTGCACTTGAGAGTCGTTAAAAAGGAAGCGAGGGAAAATGCGGTGTAACAAGATCGTTCTTGTCACACTTACTGCACTCCTTCTCAGAGCTTTTAATCTCTATTGCTTTGCTGCGCTGTCCCATTTTGTACGTCTGCCTCTTTACATTCTAAAAACACATTTTGTATTATTCTTTTACTGTGTTTTAACAAAATGGCGAGGAGGACGCAGGCGGGCTGTTTGCCCGGTAAGGACGACAACGCAGCTTACGCCACGGTTTACCCGCAGAACTTTAACGATTTTTGAGTATGTTGACTATAAATATGTATAAAGGTGCGTATGAAAAAAATGTTCAGCCGCGCTCTATAAATTCTTAGGAAAACAGGAGGATATCAATAATGAAAAACGTTAAGACTATTGCAAGACCAACATTAAAGAGCGCAGCCTGCGCCGAAGGATGCGGTGAATGTCAGACTTCATGCCAGTCTGCATGCAAAACTTCCTGCACAGTAGCTAATCAGAAGTGCGAAAATATTAAAAGAAGATAATCAAGCGATTATTTTAAGAGGGTGTCCAAAACGTCGGATATGCACAGATATCGCGCGTTTTGCGGCAGCTTCTTTTTTTGAAAGGGAGTTGATTCTTTGATACACAAGTATGTCTTTAGGGACAAGCATATTGTAATGGATGTAAATAGCGGCGCGGTGCATCTTGTAGAACCCGTTTTATATGAAGCTCTTGATTTTTATGACGGAAAGGAATGCAGAAAGCAGGAGCTTTTTGATGTTTTGTCTGCAAGATACAGCGTTTTGGAAATAGAAGACGCCGTTTCCGATATAGATGAGCTTATTTCATCCGGAATGCTGTTTTGCGAGGATATGAGTTCGCCTGCTATTTTTGATAAAAAAGAGCCGATAGTAAAGGCTATGTGTTTGCACGTCGCCCACGACTGCAATATGAACTGCGCGTACTGTTTTGGAGATAAAGGAGCTTTTGAAGGTGTAAGATGTATGCTGTCTTTAGAAACAGGAAAGAAAGCCATAGATTTTCTTATTGATAATTCCGGCAGCAGAGTAAATCTCGAAATAGACTTTTTCGGCGGCGAGCCGCTGATGAATTTCGATGTGGTAAAGGAGCTCGTAAAGTACGGCAGGCAGAGAGAAAAGGAACGCGGGAAAAATATAAGATTTACCATTACTACTAACGGCATTCTTTTAGATGATGATAAAATAGCATATATTAATGAAAATATGGATAACGTAATCCTCAGTATAGACGGCAGGCCGGAAGTAAACGATCGTATGAGAAAGACCGTAAACGACAAGGGTACATACGATATTATTATGCGCAATTATAAGAATTTTACAGAAAAACGCGAAGGACTGTATTACGTTCGCGGAACATTTACGAGATATAATCTCGATTTTTCCGAAGATGTAAAACATCTTTTGGATATGGGATTTGAAAACGTATCCGTAGAACCGGTGGTGACTTCTCAAGAGTATGATTATGCTTTAAGAGATGAGGATTTGGAAATAATATTAAAAGAGTACGACAGGCTGTCGAATCTGTATATAGAAAACGCATTAAAAGGCGAGCCTTTTGACTTTTTCCATTTTAATGTAGATCTGGAACAGGGTCCGTGTCTTATAAAAAGGGTATCGGGCTGCGGCGCAGGTACGGAATATGTAGCCGTATCGCCTGAGGGAGATATTTATCCGTGTCATCAGTTTGTAGGCAATAAGGATTTCATGATAGGAAATCTAAATGATGAAAAATTTGAAAACAAGCTGTTTAACACGTTTAATAAAGCTCATATATATAATAAGACAGAGTGTTTTAACTGTTGGGCTAAGTTTTACTGCAGCGGAGGCTGTCATGCGAACGCGTGGAATACCAACGGAGATATAATGAAACCGTACTCGCTTGGATGTGAGATGGAAAAAAAGCGTGTAGAGTGCGCCGTAGGGATTCAGGCGTTTTTATCGGAGGAAATGTGAAAAACATAAGGAAGGAGTTATTTGAAAAATGAAAGTTTTCAAAAAAGTAATGGCTGTCCTTATTATTCTGGCCCTCGTTGCAGGTTGGTATGTAACGATTTTCGGCATAGGTGATAAGGTTGGGTCGATAAAGGATCATATGAAGTTAGGACTCGATCTCCAGGGAGGAGTTTACGTAGTCTTGGAAGCTTCAGAAACAGATGCTACGGGCGCTGAGCTTACTGAGCTTATGAATCAGACCCAGGCTGTAATAGAAAAGAGAGTAAACGAAATGGGTCTTACTAACCCGATCGTTTCAATAGAAGGAGAAAACAGAATAAGAGTAGAGCTGCCGGGAGCGGAAGACGCGGAATCAGCGATAGAAACCATCGGAAAGACTGCTCAGCTTCAGTTTATTACGGCGGACGGCAACGTTATTCTTGATGGAGGAAGCGTTAAAGACGCAGGTACGGCTATAAATACTCAGGGCGCGGGTTATGTAGTAACTCTTGAGTTTGATTCTCAGGGTTCGGCGGCGTTTGAAGCGGCTACTCAGGCTATCGTTAATAAGCAGATAACTGCGGCTGAAAATACGGGACTGCAGGCTGATATGATAGGAATTGTTTTAGATAACGAGCTTATCTCGTATCCGGCTGTAAGCAGCGTTATATCGGGCGGAAGCTGTCAGATAGAGGGTAATTTTACTCAGGAGGGCGCATCCGAGCTTGCGGCGCTTATAAGAGGCGGCGCGCTGCCTACAGAACTTACCGAAGTACAGACCAGTATAGTAGGTCCTACATTAGGACTGAACTCGTTGTCTGAGAGCGTTATGGCTGCCGTTATCGGTATAATTCTGGTATTTTTAATCATGCTTGCGGTATACAGGATTATGGGTATAGCTTCGGATGTTGCGCTGCTATGTTACTGCCTTATATTCATATGGATTCTGGCAGGCTTCGGAACGGTTCTCACACTGCCGGGAATTGCAGGTATGATCCTGTCAGCCGGTATGGCGGTAGACGCGAATGTAATAATATTTGCAAGAATCAAGGAAGAAGTGCGTAAAGGAAAGACTATAAGAGTTGCTACAACTCAAGGTTACAAGCGCGCCCTTGCTACGGTAATAGACTCTCAGGTAACGACGCTTATCGCCAGTATAGCTCTTTACGAATTCGGTTCGGGAGATGTAAGAGGTTTCGCCCTCACTCTGATGATAGGTATTATACTCAGCATATTTACGGCGACAGTTGTAACAAATATATATCTTCAGATATTTGCTGAAAGCAAAACCTTTGGAACAAAAAAGTTTTTTGGTATTAAAATGGAAAAACCGGCAAAAACTGAAGTAAAGGAGGCCGTGCACTAATGAATGAGAAACTGAAACAATTTCCTTTCATGGAGAAAAGAAAAATATATTATATAGTAACGGTCGCTTTAATCATAATATCTATCGCGATCGGGCTTTTAAGAGGTTATAATTTCGGAATAGATTTTACCGGCGGTACTCTTATGCAGATCGAGATGGGAAAGATGGTTGAAACCTCCGAGCTGGATAAAGTTCTTCAGGAAAATTCTCTCACGGGTTCTATAACTCACGCGGGAGAAGGCAATACGCAGATTATTATCAAGACTCAGGATTCGCTGGACAGCGATACGAGAACAAAACTGCTTGCTTCGCTGGAAGAAAAGTACGGAGTTACAGACGACGATGTACTGTCCGTTGAGAATATCGGGCCTTCTGTTGGAGAAACGCTGAAATCAAGTGCATTCAAAGCAGTAGGCATAGCGGTAATATTAATGTTAATATACATCGCAGTGAGATTTAAGTGGCATTACGGCATAGCGGCGATCCTTGCTCTTGCAAACACGCTGCTTATAGTAATAGGTTTTTATGGAATATTCCATATTTCAATTAACAGTCCGTTTATAGCGGCTATGCTTACTATATTGGGTTACGGTATAAACGATACTATCGTAATATTCGACCGAATCAGAGAAAATACGGACGCTTCGACAAAGAGGAGCATAAATGGTCTGAAACCGCTGGTAGACGAAAGTATAAGACAGACAATAGGACGTTCCATAGTAACTTCTCTCACTACAATTATGGTAATGATTCCTATGCTCATAATCTGCGGCTCTACAATAAGAAGTTTTATACTGCCGCTTTTGGTAGGCGTAATAGCGAGCACGCTTTCATCAATACTTATTGCAACTTCACTGTGGTTCGATATTATGAGGTTCTTTGATAAATCTTCGTATAAAGGCAAGGCTAAGGAAAATCATAAAAAAGAAAAGAAATCTGCAGGTCAGACTGCATAAATTTTGTATATGAAACGATATACTAATATATGAATCAGGGTCATACACGCAGTAGAAGTGCTGCGTGTATGATTGTATATAAATTTTGGAACAAAGCCGGTTTCGCCGATTTTATTTCAGCGGCAGACTTTGTTGATATTATGTCAATACAGTAAACGATATTTACTCCATATTAAAAAATCGGGTTGATAACATGAACAATTTCTTGGAATATCTTAAAACTCTTAATCAAAATTATGATTTCGAGGCTATTAGTAAAGCATATGAAGTAGCGGATAAAATGCATAAAAACCAGTTCAGAAAGTCTGGAGAGCCGTATATAATTCATCCTGTTGAAACTGCAAAAATTCTTGCGGAATTAGGTATGGATACTCAGACTGTCATAGCCGGTCTGCTTCATGATGTCGTAGAGGACACAGATTACACCGAAGAGCAGCTTGAAGAAAACTTCGGAAAAGAAGTAGCTTTGCTTGTAGATGGTGTGACCAAGTTGGGAAGTCTGGTGTTTGAAACAAAAGAGGAGGCTCAGGCGGAAAATCTCAGGAAAATGTTTCTCGCCATGTCTAAGGATATAAGGGTTCTTATAATAAAGTTAGCCGACAGGCTGCACAATATGAGAACCATAGATTTTATGCCTCCGAACAAAATCAAAGAAAAATGTAAAGAAACGCTTGAAATATACGCGCCTCTTGCGAACAGGCTCGGTATGTTCAATATAAAGTTTGAGCTTGAGGACATCGCGTTAAAGCATCTTGAACCGGAATTTTACGCAGATCTGTCGATGCAGATAAATCAGCGAAAAGAACAGCGGGAAGAAAATATTAACGTAATCATAAAAGAATTATCGGAAGCGCTGGATAAACTTAATATAAAATACGAGATAAAAGGCAGATCCAAGCATTTTTACAGCATTTATAAAAAAATGCGCGATAAAAATAAACAGTTGGACGAAATATTTGATTTATTAGCTATAAGAGTTCTCGTGGAAACAGTAAGGGACTGTTATGCGGTTTTGGGAACGGTTCACACAATGTGGCGGCCTATTCCGGGACGTTTTAAGGATTATATAGCTATGCCTAAATCTAATATGTATCAGTCGCTGCATACCACCGTATTCGGAAAAGACGGTTCGCCTTTTGAAATACAGATAAGAACGTACCAAATGCACGAGATTGCAGAATTTGGTATCGCAGCTCACTGGAAATACAAAGAAGGCGTGAAATCGGATCGTGAAGAAGGAAAACTCGCCTGGCTGCGTCAGACTCTGGAATGGAATAAAGATATGGACGATTCCAGCGAATTTATGGAGGCGCTTAAAGTCGATCTGTTTTCAAATCAGGTATTCGTATTTACGCCGGCGGGCAAGGTAATAGAACTTCCGTCAAGTTCTACGCCGATAGATTTTGCATACAAGATACATTCGGCAGTAGGAAACAAATGCATAGGCGCAAAGATAAACGGTAAGATGGTGCCGATAGATCACAGGCTGGAAAACGGAAATATTGTAGAGATAATAACGTCTGCAAACAGCAAAGGTCCGAGCGTAGATTGGCTTAAAATCGCTAAGAGCAGCAATGCGAGGAATAAAATACGTCAGTGGCTGAAAAAAGAAAATAAGAGCGAAAACGTAGAAAAGGGCAAATCCATGCTCGACAGATATATAAGGCGCAAGGGTTACGATCCGCAGCAGATAATAAAGCTGCAGAGGATAAACCGAGTCGCCAAGGAGCTTAATTGTTCAAATACGGAAGATCTGTATTCGTCGCTTGGCTACGGCGGAACCATGCTGTCAAAAGTTTTGGATTTTCTTGTAAAGTTCTACGATGAGGAAAAGAAGAACGAACAGAAAAAACAGAAAGAAATTAAAAATTTCGAGCCCAAACAGAAAGCGAAGCACGAGGCTACGGGCGGCATAAGAGTAAAAGGAATAGATAATATTCTGGTAAGACTTTCCAAGTGCTGCAATCCTGTGCCCGGCGACAATATTATAGGCTTCATTACAAAAGGCAGAGGCGTATCCGTTCACCGCAGCGATTGTACTAATATAACGTCTTTGCCGGAGGAAGAAAAAGGCAGATTTATAGAAGTCGAGTGGGATCTTGAAAAAGAGTTTCGTTCATTTGAAACTGACGTCACCGTGCTCAGTGAAGACAGAAAAGGTCTGTTTTCAGATGTTTCCAAGATCTGTGAAGATATGGACGTTCATATAACAGGAGTTATGGCTAAGAGCAACAGCGATAATACTGCAAGCGTGGCTCTGACAGTCCAGATATCGAACGTAAACCAGATAGCTCAGCTTATGAAGCGTTTTAAATCTATGAGAGGCGTTATAGATGTTCACAGAGGAAATAATTCATAAAAGGAGAAAAATATGGATCTTAAATTATTTTATACAGGACCTATGCAGGTAAATACTTATCTGTGCGTAGACGAGTCCTCCAAGAAAGGATTTATAGTAGATCCGGGCGGCGCTTCAAAACCGCTGGAAAACTATATAGACTCAAACGAATATAATATCGAGTATATTATCCTTACTCACGGTCACGGAGATCACGTATGTGGTGTTCTGCATTATAAGGAGCTTTACGATGCGCCGATAGTGGGACACAAAGATGATAATTTCCTGTTTAACGACGCTAACGAGAATTTGTCTTTGCAGTTTGTCGGAAAGCGCATAGAGTTTACGCCTGATATTTATGTAGACGAAGGCGATACGCTGAAAGTGGGAAACATGGAGCTTAAAATATTCCACACCCCTGGTCATACTCCGGGCGGAATATCAATATTAGTAGATAATATACTGTTCAGCGGCGATACTCTGTTCGCAGATTCCATCGGAAGAACGGATTTTAAAGGCGGCTCGTTTTCTGTGCTTAAACAAGCCGTTCATTCAAAGCTGTTTGTGCTGCCTGACGATACTTTCGTATTACCAGGTCATATGGGAACTACAACGATAGGTCATGAAAAACAATACAACCCGTTTTTATAAAATAGATCCTGACGGTCAGAAAAACCGTTACGAGCTTGATGCTCTCGTAAGAGAGTTTGTCCGTCCCGAAGAATTCATATTTACGGATGATGAAAAATACGAATCTCTTTACTCCGCTAAAGTTTTGGCTTTGCAGGAGAGCTGCGGAGAGGTTTCCGAGGTAAATATAAAGCTGCCGGAATATGGAATGGAAAGAAACGCAGCCAAGAGATTTCTTTACGACAGATTTTCCGAGCTGACCGGATACAGTCCGGAGTGGGGGACGCTGACGGGGGTAAGACCTGCAAAGTTGGCGAATGAAATGATGGCTAAGGAAGATCTGAGTTATGAAGAAGCCGCAGAGATTTTGAGCAAAGATTATTATATTAATGATGAAAAAATAAGCCTGCTGCTCGAAACCTGCAGGAATCAGAGATTTCTGACGGGAACATCCGCGGGCAGGAGCGCGGGAGTTTATATAGGCATCCCTTTCTGCCCGACCAGGTGTCTGTACTGTTCTTTTACGTCGAACCAGGCAGAGGGCGAAGCTGCAGAGAGATATCTCGGCGCGTTGTTTTTAGAGATAGAGTCTGTGGGAAAAAGGCTCGGCGGGCTTAATGTCGATATAGAAAGCATGTATATAGGCGGCGGAACGCCTACGTCTTTAAACGCCGAACAGCTCGACCGCCTGCTTTCACACATTAATAAATTCTTTGATCTAAGAAATGCAGCGGAATTTTGTACGGAAGCCGGCAGGCCGGATACCATTACAGAAGAAAAGCTCAGAGCGCTCAAAAGCCATGGAGTAAACAGGATCAGTATCAATCCTCAGACCATGAACGAAGAAACCCTGAGGGCGATAGGCAGATCTCACAGCGTGGAGGATATTTATCGGGCTTTCGATATGGCGGAAAAAAGCGGGATTCCTCTCATTAATACCGATATAATCGCAGGACTTCCCGGTGAGGATTTCGATATGTTTATGCATACGCTGCGCGAGGTTATAAACCTTGCGCCGGCTAATATCACGGTTCATACTCTGGCGGTTAAGAGAGCCTCGCGGCTTATAGAAAAGGACGCAGATTATCATTACAGGCGTGATACGGACGCTGGCAGAATGGTCGGCGAAGCCCGTAAAATTTTAGCTGAAAACGGTTATTATCCATATTATATGTATCGTCAGAAGCATATGACGGGAAACTTTGAAAACGTTTCTTATGCAAAGAAAGGTACGGAATCCGTATACAATATAAGAATAATGGACGAGCATCAGAGCATAATCGCTCTCGGAGCGGGCGGTATCAGTAAGGCGTATTACGAAGAAGAAAATCGCCTAGAAAGAGTGCCTAATGTTTCCAATTATCAGGTTTACATAGACAGGATAGACGATATGATAAAGAGAAAAGAAGACAAATTATATCTGCCTTTTGAGGCGTGATATTTTCTTTGCCGTGCCGCTGTGTTTTCGGCTGCATCGGCGAAGCTGTCGATATATAAGGAGGAAAAGATGCTGACAAAAGCACCTAAAGGAACGAAAGATGTTCTTCCGGAGCAGTCGGTAAAATGGCAGTATATAGAAAAAACCTTTCGCGATATATGCGCGGGCTACGGAATGAAAGAGATAAGAACGCCTGTATTTGAACACACGGAGCTGTTTCAGCGAGGCGTTGGAGATACTACGGATATAGTTCAGAAAGAAATGTATACATTTGAGGATCACGCTGGCAGGAGTATTTCACTGAAGCCGGAAGGCACGGCGGGAGTCGTGAGATCGTATATAGAGAATAAGCTGTATGCGGATACGAAGCCTGCTAAATTCTGTTATTTAACGCCGTGCTTCCGTTATGAAAGACCCCAGGCAGGAAGACTCAGGGAATTTCATCAGCTCGGCGTTGAGATATTCGGCGCGGAAAGCATGATGGCGGATGCCGAGGTCGTTTCCCTCGCAATGGATTTCTTTGAAACGCTGGGAGTAGGAGAATTGGAGCTGCGGATAAACAGCATAGGCTGTCCGCAGTGCAGGTCTGAATACAGACAGGCGCTGCAGGATTTTCTGCGCAAATCGTATAATGAATTATGCGATACATGCAAGGACAGGTTTGAAAGAAATCCGATGCGTATATTGGACTGCAAGAATCCGGATTGTAAAAAAATTACCGAAGGAGCTCCTCGTATGATAGACTATTTATGTGAGGAATGCAGCGGAGCTTTTAAGGAGCTTAAAAAGAATCTCGGAGCTATGGGAATAGAATATACGGTAGATCCGGGAATAGTGAGGGGGCTTGATTATTATACAAAAACAGCCTTCGAAATAGTGACTAACACCATAGGCGCTCAGGGTACGGTCTGTGGCGGAGGACGCTATGATCACTTAGTTGAGGAGTTAGGAGGTCCGGCGACTCCGGGCATAGGTTTCGGACTCGGAATAGAGAGGCTTTTAATAGTAATGGAAGCCACAGGCGCATTCCTGCCTAAGGAACCGGAAACAGATCTCTTTATCGCCTTTGTGGGCGGCGAAGCCAGGCTGTACGCTCAGGGGCTTGCAAGAAAGCTGAGGAAACAGGGCTTTAAAGTCATGGCAGATGTGGCTGAACGCAATATGAAAGGTCAGTTTAAATATGCCGACAGAGTAAACGCAAGATTTACAGCGGTAATAGGCGAAGAAGAAATAGCCGAAAACAGGCTTACACTCAAAAACATGAAAACATCGGAACAGAAGCAGATCTCAGCGGAAGAACTGATAAAGGAATTAAAAGTATCTGAATAATAACAATTCGTAAGAGGCAGGAGATGGTATAATGAGAAATGTCTGGAAAAGAACGGATATGTGCGGAAATCTCAGGATGAGCGACACGGGAAAGGAAGTAGTTTTAAACGGCTGGATCAGCAAGAAACGAAACCTCGGAGGTCTTATATTCTGTGATCTCAGGGACAAAAGCGGTATCGCCCAGATAGTATTTACAGATAAAGTAAAAAAAGAGATCTTTGAAGCGGCAGACGAGCTGAAAAGCGAATACGTAATAGGCGCTAAGGGCAAAGTAGTGGAGAGAGAGTCAAAGAACAAGGAACTCCCTACCGGAGATATTGAGGTGATAGTTGAAGAATTTAAAATATATTCCGCCTCAGAAACGCCGCCTATCTACATTAAGGACGACGATAATGTCGACGAAAATCTCAGACTGAAATACAGATATCTCGATCTGAGAAAATCCAAGATGCAAAAGAACATGGAAACAAGACATAAAGTCGCTATCTGCGCAAGAAATTTTTTCGATCAGGAAGGCTTTATAGAAGTAGAAACGCCTACGCTTATCAAACCTACACCGGAAGGCGCAAGAGATTATTTGATTCCGAGCCGCGTAAATCACGGCAGATTTTACGCGCTGCCTCAGTCGCCGCAGATGTTCAAGCAGATATTAATGGTTTCGGGACTAGACAGATACTATCAGATAGCTCGCTGTTACCGTGACGAGGATCTGCGCGCGGACAGACAGCCGGAGTTCACGCAGATAGATATGGAACTTTCATTTGTAGAGCCGGACGATATCATAGAGATACAGGAACGTTTTCTGCAGAAACTGTTTAAAGAAGTCCTCGGCGCCGACGTTCAGATTCCGTTCGCAAGACTAACATACGACGAAGCTATGGAGCGTTATGGCAGCGATAAGCCCGATACCCGTTTCGGCTTTGAGCTTAAGGAACTGGGAGATATAGTCGCAGGCTGCGGATTTAAGGTGTTTACGGGCGCTATTGAAAGCGGCGGCATGGTTAAAGCCATTAATATTAACGGCGGCGCGGATAAGTTCAGCAGAAAGGATATAGACAAGCTGCAGGAAAAAATAAAATCCTATGGAGCAAAAGGTCTTGCATGGCTGAAAGTTTCAGACGACGGAGTAAGTTCGCCTATCGCGAAATTCTTTGACGACGGTAAGATTAACGAGATACTCGGCAGAATGGAAGCCTCTGCAGGAGATTTAATATTAATAGTTGCCGACAGCGCAAAAGTAGTATACGATTCTCTGGGATTTTTAAGAAGGGATATAGCGTCGACGCTAAGTCTTTTAGACGACGCGCAGTTTAATTTTCTTTGGGTAACTGATTTTCCTCTTTTTGAATATAGTGAAGAGGACGGCAGATATTATGCTATGCATCACCCGTTTACAGCTCCGCGCGACGAGGATATAGAAAAGCTCGAAACAGCTCCCGGAGAAGTAAAAGCCAAAGCGTACGATATAGTGCTTAACGGCGTTGAGCTTGGCGGAGGCAGCATCAGAATACACGACAGAGAACTTCAGCAGAAAATGTTTAAGAGCCTTGGACTTTCGGAAGAAGAAGTAAACGAAAAATTCGGATTTATGCTCGAAGCGTTCAAATACGGAACTCCTCCTCACGGAGGGCTCGCCTACGGACTCGACAGGCTCGTAATGCTGATGTTAGGCGAATCCAGTATACGCGAGGTAATAGCGTTCCCTAAGAATCAGAACGCTCAGTGTCTTATGTCAGAGGCTCCGGGAGAGATAGAGCAGGAGCAGCTCGACGAATTGGCAATAAGCAAGATCGCCGATCAGGAGTAAATCAGATATGAAGATCGGTATTTTCGGCGGGAGCTTCGATCCGATTCATTACGGTCATCTCGTTTTGGCTGAGAACGTTCGGGAAGGAGCAGGTCTGGATAAGATAATTATAATGCCGGCTTTTGAATCACCTTTTAAAATAGGCCGCAGCGGAGCCGGAACGGAGCATCGAATGAACATGGTCGAACTTGCGGTCGAAAGAAATGATTTTATAAAAACTTCCAGTTACGAAATAGATAAGGGTCGGATTTCTTATACGGCGGATACTCTTGATGAAATACGTGAAATGTATTATCCTGACGACGAACTGTGTTTTATTACAGGAACGGATTCCATGCTTGGGATCGAAAAATGGAAAGACAGAGATAAACTGTTGAAGGAATACAGCTTTGCGGTAGGCACAAGACCAGGATATAAAGATGAAGAATTGTATTCATATGCGGAACATTTGAGATCCGCATATGGAACAAAGATTTATATTATTAATATTCCGAAAGTGGATATTTCGTCGACTAACATACGTATAAGGCGTATGGAAGGGCGAAGCATAAAATATCTTTTGCCCGATAAGGT
>JAAVYD010000167.1 GCA_022790955.1 Bacillota bacterium | reverse complement strand
CTACAAGCTCTTCCCAAAAGAAATGCGCATTTATAAAGACAAGCTCTGGAAGATGATGAAAATTGGCCTGCCCGCCGGCATACAAGGGGCCTCCTTCTCCATCTCCAACGTGCTCATCCAGTCCTCCATCAACTCCTTCGGAGCCGTTGCCATGGCAGGAAACACCGCCGGGGCCAATATCGAGGGCTTTGTCAGCATGGGCATGGATTCCTTCTCCCAGGCAGCCCTGTCTTTCACAGGCCAGAACCTGGGGGCGAATAAGCCTAAGCGCGTAAACCGAGTGCTGGTTTTGTGCCTGCTGATGGCCTCCGCCACAGGCCTTGTCTTAGGGCTTACGGCGAACCTGTTCGGCCCCCAGCTTCTGGGTATCTATTCCTCCGATCCCGCCGTAATTGAGTACGGCCTTATCCGCCTGCGCATCACCTGCATGTTCCAGTTTATCGGCGGCCTGATGGGGACTATGGTAGGCGTGCTCCGGGGCCTGGGCGCTTCCCTCATTCCCATGGTTATCACCATCTCCTTTGTGTGCGGATTCCGGGTAGTGTGGATTTTCACCGTCTTTGCCGCTGCCCCCACCCTCCAGAACCTCTATGTCTCCTACCCCGTCACCTGGGGCCTTGCCGCCCTCTTCGACTTAATCTGCTTCTTCTTTGTCAAGCGGAATATCGAGAAAAAACGAAACGCCGCCCAGAGCACATAACCCTTGCCTTTTTGCAAATGCTTTCCCGCATAGCCGCCATTCCTGTGGGCAAGAATACTGACTATACTATATCTTGCATATTTCAAAATTGTAAGGAACCCAAAGGCCACGGAACATTTGACGGCACAGGGGACATTTGCTATAATATAGACAGTATAAGCTGATTTTGGCGGCTTTTGCACAAAAATGGCGGGAGGAAGTCCTGCCGGGAGAAAGGAAGTCGGGTCTATGCAGTATTTCGGTGTACCCACCTGCCCTTATTGCAAGAAGCGGGTGAACCTTATCAGGACATGGTCCTTGAAGCGCCAGGGAGAATACCAGTGCCCCCGCTGCGGCGGCATCTCCAATATCTATCTGTCCCCCCTGATTTACGTGGTGGCCCTGCTG
>JAAVYD010000166.1 GCA_022790955.1 Bacillota bacterium | reverse complement strand
GAGAGCGCTGGGTCGCGCAGGTGGCGATTGCTCATCACCGTAAAGTCCCTGTCGTGTTTTGTCCGGATAATTGCCATAGCATCACTCCTTCAAAGAATTTTTATGTGGTAAAAATGGGCAGAAAAAAGCGGCATTCCGCCCGTAGGCCAATACGCCGCTTTTCGGAAAAGAAAGAGTCACCAGAAACGGCACCTCTCTATAATCTCACCGATAGTATTATACACTTGACAAAATGAAAAGTCCAGTCAAAGTATCCTTGATTTATCCTTGTATTTGTACTAAATTCACGGAAAGCACGCGTGTAAGCTTACTGTTTATGTTAATGAAGACTAAGTTCGCAAAAATTTTACACTTGAGAGATTGACTATCGTCGCGGCGCTAAGCGCCATGACCTCCACATACAGATGTGCAAAATACACATCTACTTTTCTGTCTTGAGGTTGGCGGATTTTGCCGTGACCTCAAAGCTGGTCACCGAAAAACATTCGTCCACCAAAACGACAATTTGTCGGTTTTAGACGCAGGAAATCAAAATTGCAAAATGCAATTCTGATTTGAAAAAGGTGCCGGTCAAAATGTCCGCCACCTCTTTATAACGTGAAGTGCATTTTGCACTCCACGTTTCAAACTACAAAAATGCCGCTCGAAAATCAGAACATAATAGTTACGTTCTGATGTTGTCCTCCCGTTCACAAACTTTTCACATTCGAACTACTGGAATAGTGTTGACAAAGGGAAACGATTGTGATAGTATGAGCGTGTAAACTATTGCAGTAGTTTCAAGGAAAGGATGGATCCAAATGTCAGTCAAGCTATTTGATTCCGAGCTCAAGGTAATGAACGTGCTCTGGCGCGGAGGCAGCCGCACCGCCAAGGAGATCTCTGACATTCTCAAGGCTGAGACTGGCTGGAACATGAACACCACCTACACCGTCATCAAAAAATGCATTGCCAAAGGGGCCATAGAGCGCAGTGAGCCGGGCTTCCTCTGCCGCGCCCTCATCCCTAAGGAGGCCGTGCAGCAGGCCGAGACCGACGAACTCATCGGCAAGCTGTTTGACGGGTCAGTGGACCAGCTTTTTGCGGCTTTGCTGGGACGGAAGAAACTCTCGGCAGAGCAGCTTGCCCGGCTGAAGGAGATGGTAGAGAGCGAGGCGGAGTCATGAGCCTTTTGCAGATGAGCCTTTCTGGCGGGGCCATGATTTTGGCGGCTGTGCTTATCCGTGCCCTGGCCCTGCACCGGCTGCCAAAGCGAATCTTCCTGGCCATCTGGGGCCTGGTGCTGATTCGGCTGCTGGTGCCCTTCTCCCTGCCCGCAGAATGCAGTATATACTCCCTGCTGGATAGGGCGGCTCCCAGGGCTTCCGCAGCCGCTTATTCCCCTCCTGTCCCCCATGCGCCCCTTGTCTGGGCCGGGGATGCCCCAGCCTCTCCCCCAGCCCCGGGCAGCGCCCCCTTCTCCATAGAGCCTTGGGGCGCCCTTTGGCTGGCTGGCCTGCTGGCCTGCGTCCTATACTTTTCGGCGGCTTACATAAAATGCCGCCGGGAATTCCGGGAGGCCCTGCCGGTTCACAACGCCTATGTGGAGCAGTGGATTGGGGCACACAGGCTCTGGCGGCCCATTGCTGTCCGGCAGTCGGACAAAATCACCGCGCCTCTCACCTACGGCATCCTGCATCCAGTTATCCTCCTGCCAAAGTCCACGGATTGGATGGACACGGAGACCCTGGACTATGTGCTGACCCATGAGTGGG
>JAAVYD010000033.1 GCA_022790955.1 Bacillota bacterium | reverse complement strand
TCCGCCCTTTATCCATATTAAAATACCGCAAATTCGGCTAAAAAGATACAATATCAGTCAGTTATTTTATTTTAACACTATTCATATTACATAACAAGAAAATCAGAAAAATATAAGTTCTATTTTAAATCTGAGCAATAATCGCCGGCTTTCGTCATATTATTATTAGAGTACACATGAAAACTCTACACCAGCTTAGTCGTCCACTTTGAGCAGTCCCATATATCTGTAGCCCAGCCGTCATAAAAATCCGGCTCATGGCATACTATAAGAATGCTGCCCCTGTATTCCATAAGAGCGCGACGCAGCTCCGTTTTAGCGTCCTGATCCAGATGATTCGTGGGCTCGTCAAGAAGCAGGACGTTTGATTCGCGGTTTATCAGCTTGCACAGTCTTACTTTAGCCTGTTCGCCGCCGCTCAGCACCCGCACCAGACTTTCTATGTGCTTTGTGGTAAGACCGCATTTTGCAAGAGCCGCCCGCACTTCATACTGAGTATACGAAGGAAACTCTTTCCAGATTTCCTCGATACAGGTCGTCTTAATATCTTTATCCATTTCCTGCTCGAAATATCCGATATTAAGATGATCGCCCTGCTCTACCGAGCCGCTTACGGGCTGTATAAGACCAAGAAGACTTTTTAAAAGCGTGGTCTTTCCTATGCCGTTGGCGCCAGTGAGAGCGATCTTCTGTCCTCGCTGCATCTCTATATTAATAGGAATGCTTAGAGGCTCATCGTAACCGATTACGAGATCCTTTGCGGTGAAAATATACCTGCCCGGCGTTCTTGCAGTTTTAAAATTAAATTCCGGTTTCGGTTTTTCTGCGGCAAGCTCGATAATATCCATCTTATCCAGCTTCTTCTGACGGGACATAGCCATATTCCTTGTAGCTACCCGAGCCTTATTCCTCGCAACAAAATCCTTAAGCTCGGCTATCTCTCTCTGCTGCCTGTTGTACGCCGCCTCAAGCTGCTGCTTCTTGGCTTCGTAGATATGCTGGAAATCGTCATAATTGCCTACATATCTGCCGAACTCCTGATTTTCCATGTGGTATATCACATTTATCACGCTGTTTAAAAACGGGATATCGTGGGATATCAATATAAATGCATTTTCGTAATCGTTAAGATAACGCTTAAGCCACTCTATGTGCTGAACATCAAGATAATTCGTAGGCTCATCCAGCAGAAGAACGTCCGGTTTTTCCAGAAGAAGTTTGCCGAGAAGCACTTTAGTACGCTGCCCGCCGGAAAGCTCGGTGACGTCACGCTCAAGCCCCAGATCAAGCAGTCCGAGAGCCCGCGCTACTTCTTCTACCTTAGAATCTATAAGATAAAAATCGTGCGCTGTAAGCATTTCCTGAATAACGCCGAGCTCATCCATATAGGCTTCCAGCTCCTTTTCATCAGCATCTGCCATTTTATCGCAGATATCGTTCATGCGCGTTTCCATGTCGAAAAGGAAATTGAAAGCGGACGACAACGTTTCCTTTACAGTCATACCTTTCTGCAGTTCGGTATGCTGATCTAAATAACCTATGCGAACGTTTTTAGCCCATTCTATGCGGCCTTCATCCGGCTCCAATTTACCGGTTATTATATTCATAAAGGTCGACTTGCCTTCACCGTTCGCTCCGATAAGACCGATGTGTTCACCTTTAAGCAGTCTGAATGAAACATCGTTGAAAATAGCCCTGTCTCCGAATCCGTGAGAAAGGTGCTCTACTGTAATTATGCTCATCTTATACCCCTGATAAATAATTATTTTGATTAACGCATTTGAATTTTATAGTCATTATATATGTTAAAAAGATATTTTACCATCATATGTATTTATAGTCAACGCACTCAAAAATCAGTAAAGTTCGGCGGTTAAAATGTGGTGGAAAATAACTATATAAGTAAACAGAATTTATTTGAAAGGAGATATTTTAATGGGATTCGCAATGCTGTTATCAACTCTGCTTATAGGATATCCTCTTATATTCATGCCTTCCTACATCTCGGAGGGATCGTCTTTTCCAAAGCAGCTCAGCAGCAAGGACGAACAGCTCTATCTGTCGCTGCTCTCAGACGAAAAAGAGGGAAAAAACGCTAAAGAAATGTTAATAAAACACAACATGAGGCTCGTAGCCCATATAGCAAAAAAATACACGAATACAGGAACGGAACCGGATGATCTGATCTCAATAGGAACCGTCGGACTTATAAAAGCGATAGATTCTTACAGCGTTTCGCGAAACGTGCGGCTTGGGACTTACGCGGCGAGATGCATAGAAAATGAAATATTAATGTGGATACGCAAATGCAAAAAAGAAAAAGCCGAAGTTTCTATTAACGAACCTCTGGGCACGGACCGCGAAGGAAACGAGATCAGCTTTAACGACATCCTGGGCACCGACGGCGAAGCCGTCGAAGACGATTTTGAACGCAAAATGGAAATAGCCCATCTGATGAAAGCCATAGAATCCAAATTAAAACCAAGAGAACAGCAGATAATAATACGGCGGTTCGGGCTGTTCGGAAACGACGAGCT
>JAAVYD010000165.1 GCA_022790955.1 Bacillota bacterium | reverse complement strand
TGAGAAGCAAAAAACAAGGGGCTGCGCAGGGGTTTTCAGTCGCAAGGGCAGCACCTCTCTTTGTTTTTTCTTCTATTATACGGCTGCGCCGCTTCAAAAGTGCCTGTTCACCTGCTCCCACATTTCGTATACATATATATAGGATCTACCAAACTTTGCGGAAAACAAATTTTCTGGAAACTTCTTCCGAAAGCTTTCTGCCTTTACACACCCCGCAGCCACGCAATTTCCCCAGCGGGATCCTGGCTTTGAAATACGGCTGTGCCTGCCACGATATTGTCCGCCCCGGCCCGGGCCACCAGGGCTGCTGTGTCCCGGTTCACCCCGCCGTCCACCTGCACAGAAACCCCCGGGAACCGCTTTTTTATCTCCCGGATTTTATCCAGCGGCCCTTCCATCAGCTTCTGCCCGCCAAAGCCCGGCTCCACAGTCATCACTGTCACCAGGGAGAGCTTCTCTCCCCAGGCCCCGATGGCCTCTTCGCCAGTCCCGGGCTTTAACGCCACGCCGGCCTTCGCGCCGCTTGCCAGAATGGCTTCCACCAAGGCTTCCGGGCTGTCTCCGCACTCCGCGTGGAAGGTGATGCCGTCTGCCCCGGCCTTGCGGAACGCGCCAATATAAGGCAAGGGGTTTTGAACCATTAAATGTACGTCGAAAAACAGGGAGGTTTTATCCCGCAAGGCAGCAATAACCGCAGGCCCCATGCTGATGTTGGGTACGAACACCCCGTCCATCACGTCAATATGGAGCATATCCGCTGTTCCCACCCGGGCAGCCTCCCGGCCTAAGGCGGAAAAATCCGCCGCTAAAAGTGATGGCGCTATCTGCATAAAATCGCCACGCGATACAGGATCCGCACAAAAAGGAACAAGCAATTCGCCTTTTTGTGCCCGTATCATTCCTTTCTTTAAATATTTTCGCCCCAAAAATTAGTTTTTCGGTCAAGCCTTTTCCCAAAAAGGCTTGCGGGGATTGGGGTGAGCGTCTGCCAGTGGCAGACTAGCTGCGTAGCGACCGAGCCGGCAGGCGAGACCAGGACCCCGCGATCGTTCGCTAGAAAAGGAACTGGCCGGCAAGCTGGGCCAGGA
>JAAVYD010000164.1 GCA_022790955.1 Bacillota bacterium | reverse complement strand
TCAGGACGGCATTATCGACGGGGTGTTCGGCACCAACCTGACCTACCGCACAGAAGAGCTGAAGCAGCGGGAATGGTTCTATGAGGTGGACGTTTCCAAGTATATCGCCTACTTTATCGCGGCTTTGCACCACGATATGTCCGCCGGGGCGCTGATAGATCCCCATGAGAAGATTAAGGCCCTGCTGGAAAAGCGCCGGGAGGAGCAGTCCAAGCAGAAGGGCGCACAGCTCAGTTTTTAAATAGCTTTTGATGCGCACGCCCAAACGCGGGCGCGCATATCCTATAGCAAACGCGCTTGAAAACCGGGATGGCCGGTTTTCAGGCAAGGCGGCCCTGCCGCTGGTTCAGGGGAGGCTTTTTGCCCCTTTTGAACCGCGTTTACTATATATACAGACGCGATGAAGAAAAGGGAGTATCCCGTAAAGGGTGGCAGCAGAGAGAAGGGGCCGGCGCGCGCCGGGTGGAAGCCCCTTTTGCCAGCCGGGGAGAAATGCGTTTTGGAGCAGGCAAGGGGGGAAATCCCTGCCCGGCGGGGGCCGGTATCACCCGGAAGAGTTACAAAGCGAAGTGGAACCGCGGCCCAGCACCGCCTTCGCAGGCAGGAAATCCCTGCCTGCGGGGGCGTTTTTCTTTTCGCGGAAAAAAGCGGGCCAGGAGGCATTTGCCTCTGGCCCAGGAAAGAAGGGATCCGTATATTTCGCAAACTGAAAGAAGATATAGACGCCGTAATGGAGCGGGATCCGGCGGCCCGCTCCCGGTTAGAGGTCTTTTTCCTCTACTCGGGCTTTAAGGCAGTGCGGGCGCACCGTCGGGCCAATTGGTTTTACCGCCATAACATGAAATTCATGGCCCGGCTGATTTCCCAGCGCGCCCGGAAAAAGACGGGCATTGAGATCCATCCGGCGGCAAAGATAGGCCGGGGGCTTTTCATCGACCACGGCATGGGAGTGGTCATTGGGGAGACGACGGAAATCGGGGACAACTGCACCCTGTACCAGAACGTCACCCTGGGCGGCACGGGCAAGGATACGGGCAAGCGCCATCCCACCCTGGGCAACAACGTGCTGGTGGGGGCGGGGGCAAAGGTTTTAGGCCCCTTCACTGTGGGGGACAATGCCCGGGTGGCTGCCGGCGCTGTGGTGCTGGATGCCGTTCCCCCGGACGCCACCGCTGTAGGCGTGCCTGCCAGGGTGGTGAAAATTGGCAATACAAAGGTTGGCCCGGCCAGCCGGCAGCTTGACCAGATCCACATTGCAGACCCTGTGTCTATGGAGCTTTGCCGCCTGCGGGGCGAGCTGGAGCGCCTGCAGGCTAAGGTAGAGGAGCTTGCCTCCGGCGGCTCAGGGGGCCTTTTTGAGGAAAAGGCCCCCTGAGAACCCCCAAAACCTCTGTGTTTTGGTTTATCCTGGGACGCAGGGTTTTCAGAGAATTTGTACGACGAAAAGTTTTTGAAAGGTTCTTAGGGAAAATTTTTGCAAAAATTTTCCCTAAGCGGGGTCTGGGGCAGCGCCCCAGGCAAATGCGGGTGGCAGCCCGACAGCCAGAAAGGAAGGGAAAGCTATGGAACTGACGAACACACTCACCATGAAAAGGGAGGTTTTCACGCCTCACGAGCCAGGGAAGGTGAAAATGTTCCCCTGTGGGCCGACGGTTTTCCACTTTGCCCAAATCGGCAACTTCCGAGCCTAC
>JAAVYD010000032.1 GCA_022790955.1 Bacillota bacterium | reverse complement strand
TTGTGCTAATAAAAATTAGATACTCAATATCAATATATTGTATCATCAACAGAAATCAATATAATATACAGAATTAATTGATAATAATATGATTATCTAATGAGTCATTTTGCAATTTTACTATAAATCACTTTTATTGTTTAGCAATATATTGCGTTATTAATAACATTAAATACTGTTTATTGATAATAATACTGTTAAAACAAGCCAGTTTAATAGCACAACGGGTTAATTTAATAATCCAGTATAAGTGTTTTACTGTAATATATATTCTAATTCTATTTCTATCTATATAAAATTTAAACGGGAACGTTAAAATGATTTAAGGATTAAACTAAAATATAAATAGTTGGATATGTTAAAAGATTATAATAAAATATAGGCATATACGATAATGGAATTAAGATAAATTATACTATTAATATATATTTAGAACGTACTTAAAGAGTTGAAATAATATAGATTCAAATAAAAGATTATAATTTTGATAGGATACATACTAAACTTATATGGATTCGGTCGTTTTGGTAGTCCAGCCGTCGTTTGATCCGTTAAAATCAGTATTTATTTGAGCATTTGAAATCTTGTATTCTGGCTGCATGACGTGGTTGTGAATGTTTACAATTTGCAAAATACACAGACCGATAAGTATAAGAGCCGTTATTATAAATGCGGCCAAAGCGATTTTTAGTTTTTTGGCGTTTGAGTCTTTTATTTCGTAAAGCTGATTGTATTTTTTATTAAATGAATCAGCTTTAAGATCGAGAGGTTGGTTATTATAGGGCAGCCGGATAGGGGCGGCAGAATCTGAATTATGAGACTGGCTGGAGTCAGTGTTCGGAGCGACGGCATGGGAAATATCGTAAGAAGCGTACGAATTTTTTACATTGCTGCATGTGTTATGGATATAATCGTTCATATAAATAGACCCTCTGTTGTGAATATGATTTTATAAATTGAAGTGTAATCTGCGAAGCGCAATGCTTGTGTTTTAAGTTTTAGTGTATGTATAAGATATGATCTTTAAAAAATATTAATTATATACGAAAAACCGCAATTAATATATTCTGAAAATGTATGATGAATAATGTTAATAATACGCTATACAGGCGGCGGAAGAGGATTCGATTAGTTTTTAAGATTGCGATCTGCCGCCTGAATTTGCGTTGGTTATATCTGTACGTTTTCCTCAGAATTTACAGATAAACTTACTATTTTAAACAGCAGGAAAGTATCGTAGCTATTATTCTTTTGTGAAATAATGCACTCTGCGGACATCTGGCTCATCATTTTTTTAATATTTTTTACGCCGAAGCCTGTGCTTGCAGAGTAGTCTGCAAGGGCGTTTATAGTATTTCCTATATGAAATATAACTTTGCCGTTTTCGCTGTAAAGTTTTATGAATATAGGTCTGCTTGGTTCTGCGTATTTTAATATGTTGGACACTATATTATCGAATATGCGTGCGATAGAATCCATATTGACATTAATATTTACCTCAGCAAGTTCTATGTTTACTTTTGGAATAAAGCCGGACTCAGTAAGATAATCTGACATAGCGGAAAGCTGATCGTAAAATACGGTTTTCATATTGAGCGTTTCAGGTATAGGCACGGCGTCCTTGTCCATAAGAAAATACGAAAACATGTTGTCTGACATATTTTTTAGCTGCGTAGCTTTGTCGTGGGACTTTATTATATAGTTTTCCATTTCTTCTTCTGAATTATAGCGTTTTTCGCGAAGCATACCCAGATAGATCAGCAGAGGAGTCATGGGAGTACGCATGTCGTGGGACATCTCCGTAACTAACGCTTTGCTTTCTTGCTGGAGATTTATTATTTCTTTCAGCTTGTATATAAAGCTCATTCGGAATTCGTCTAAACTTACAGCGAGCAGCGTCAGCTCATCTCTGCCTTTGATAGTTATAGGATAGTCGAGATCGCCGCCTTCCATAATATGGACTTCATCGCAAAGACGTATAACATAGTTTACTTTTTTGCGCACAGCTACGAGTATTATAGTCATAAAAATTATACACGGAATAAGCAGTTCTGTCACGAGAGCAATTTTATAATATACGTTGGCGTACATGCCGTTTATAATTACATCTGCTTCGCCATCCTCAAAGATTACCTTATAAGCCTGTTTTTTTTCATTAGCGTTTTCTGTTTGAGGAACAGTATTTTCGTATTTTGCGGAATTTTTTGATTTATAAAATTCCGAATCGTATACGAGAAGTTCGTCTTTATATATTCGGAGAGCTACGATTTTTTTTCTCTCCAGCCATGTATTGAGTTTGTACCAGTCGTTTGTAGTTACGTCAGCTTCTGAGATAAATGTATTCAGGTTTTCAAGAAGTTTTTCTTCCTGTTGATGATAATATTCGTCTGTGGCAAAATGCTTGTCCAGCAGGGAATTAAAAAGCGCGCCCAAAAGAACCCCGGACATTACTGCTATTATAAAAGCTAATATCGCTACTATGGCGAGCTCGTGGTTTAAAGAGATAATACGTTTTTTGGGCAACTGAATTCAGCTCCTTTATTATATTTTAATTGTTATAGAAATAATAATGAAATCTGGTACGCGCTGTAAAACCACGCATGACAGCGGTTTATTTGGCGAAAAGATATCCGCGTCCCCATTCCGTGCGGATATAAGTCGGATTCTGGGGATCGTCCTCGATTTTTTTTCTGAGTTTTCTTATATGAACCATGACTGTATTATTCGAACTGTAAAAATATGGTTCATCCCAGATAGTTTCATATATAGTTTTAATGGAAAATATACGGTTTCTATGTTTCATAAACATGCGCAGCATTCTGTATTCTATATCCGTGAGATCTATCTGCAGACCGTTTTTCCAGACGGCGTTAAACTGTTCGCTTATTTTTAAGCCTTCGGCTATAAGATATGTTTCTCCGCTGCTGTCTTTTTCTTTGCCCCTGTATACCTGATAACGGCGCATAAGCGCGATTACTCTTGCGGTAAGCTCAGTTTCTGAGAAAGGTTTTGTGAGATAATCATCTCCGCCTGCGGAGAAGCCTTCGGTCTTATCTTCATCTGAAGATTTTGCTGTTAAGAACAATATGGGCATATTATAATTTTTTCTGATTTCGCGGCAGACTTCTATGCCGGACATTCCGGGCATCATAACATCGAGGATTATAAGGTCTATATCCTCATTTATTATTTTAAGCGCCGATATGCCGTCCTCAGCCTGGAGAATTTTATAGCCTTTATGAGTCAGCAGTGTATCTACCACATCCCGTATGTCTTTATCGTCTTCTATTATAAGAATTGTCGGTTCTCCTGTTTGATTTTGGCGTTCCGGAGCTGCCGAATTTTTAGCATTGGGGATTCCGGAATCTGGAGCCTGTTTCAGTATTGCTGTATCTTTATTTTGATTCTGAGGGGGAGTGTTCATATTAATATTTAAATCCGAAACAGGATTTTTTAAATCGGTGGTAGGATTTCCTTTCATGAATGTCACCTCATCACGTTGTTAGATTAATCTTTAAGTCTATAATACATGTAAGTTCTTAATATTTCCTTATCAAAATTTTGAAAAAAACCTTACAAATGTGATATTATATAGTATCAGAAGAAAATTTGGAATATAGTTAAAAAATTTTGTAGGAAAGATGTATTTGTAAATAGCTTTTATTCTGGCTATATTTTATGCTGTGAGAAAGATTAATACTGAATACGGTTTGCTGTGCGAGTTTAATATGAATATGAGAATAAAACCGGATTATATAAAATCGGAGCGGTTTGCAGATATATTTAATGATAAAGGTGGGTTATATGCTGGACAAGGATACGTATTATTTAAAAAAGACAAAAATTTTAATGCTCAGCATTTTTAATATGGTGGCAAAGACGGAGGAACTGGCTTTAAAGGAAACTGCTTTAAATCAGGAATTATCGGTGGCGGAGGCGCATACGCTGGTAGCTATCGGAAGACATCATAAAAAAACTATGAGCCAGATAGCAGCTCAGCTGCTTATTAATGTGAGTACATTATCTATTGCTGTAAATAAGCTGGAAAAGAAGGGCTGCGCCCGCAGGATAAAGCGCAAAGACGACCGCCGGGTGGTTGAGATAGTGCTTACGGAAAAGGGCAGAAAGGCTCTCGAACAGCATGAGAAGTTTTATTATAATCTGGTGGAAGAAACGATCAGCAGTATGGATGAAGAATCTAAAAAATTATTTATTTCTTCGCTGGAAAACATGGCGTCATTTTTTGAAAAGAAGCTGACAGAGTTGGAAGCGGGTCAGGAGGAAGCCGAAATTTAAAATTTTATATATAAAAAAGATGTAGTAAAGAAAGATAGTTGACATATGAGCGCAATATTGTTATCTATAAATCCTGAGTATGCGGATCGTATATTAAGCGGAGAAAAAATATACGAGTTTAGAAAAACGAGATGCAGGAAGAATACGGATAAAATTATTATCTACTCGACTAAACCTGTCGGGCTGGTTGTAGGAGAGGCGGACATTGCAGAGATTTTTGCAGGAAGTCCGGAAGAAGTTAGAAAAATAGTCTGCGGGCAATCGTCTGGATATGAAGATTCATTTGATGAATATTATAAAAATTCTAAGCTGGCTGTGGTGTATAAGCTGAGCAACGCGCTGAAATACGATGTTCCCAGGCAGTTGGAAGAATACAGCGTTAAAAAACCGCCTCGGTCGTTTGTATACTTGTGATTTATGAATCATAATAAAAAATAGTTTGGAATTAATTATAGAGGCAAAGGCGGGGATAGATTGAAAATACTTGAAGATTCAGAGCTTATAAATGAAGAAGATATGCGGCGCATAAAACAATTTTGTCTGTTTGACGATGATTTTATGACTAAATGTTTTGAAGGAAGTACGGAATGTACAGAGCTGGTTCTGCGAATTATAATGGATATTGAAGATCTGATAGTTACAGACGTCAGAACGCAGATATTTGTGGAGAATTTGCTGAATCGTTCTGTAAGGCTCGACGTGCTGGCAGCGGATAGTAACGGCAGAAAATATAATATTGAAATACAGAGGCAGGATAAAGGAGCTGGAAGGAAAAGGGCTCGGTATAACAGCAGTATGATAGATACAAATTTGCTGAAAAAAGGCGAGGATTTTGCCAGGCTGCCGGAAACGTATGTTATCTTTATAACAGAAAATGATGTACTTGGAAAGGAAAAGCCTGTATATCATATAAATAGATTTATAGAGGAAACCGGTGAAAGATTTGATGATGGATCACATATTTTATATGTAAATGGATCTTATAGAGATGAAACGCCGATAGGAAAATTGATGCACGATTTCTCTTGCAGAGAGCCGTCGGATATGAATTACGAAATATTGAGGGACAGAAGCCGGTTTTTTAAGGAAAGCAAGGAGGGCAATCTGATAATGAGTAAGATTATGGAAGATTTAAGAAGTGAATCGTTCA
>JAAVYD010000163.1 GCA_022790955.1 Bacillota bacterium | reverse complement strand
CCTATCTCAAAATTTGAAGTTTGTCAATATATCTCCCGATATATTTTTTAAATTTTATATTATCATCCATAAATGGATGGAATGATTGGTGATGTTTTTCTTCCGGTGTATATCCATTTGCTTACCCTATCAGTTCTCGCCGGGTCTGTGCCCTTACATTCCTTCATTCTGCTTTATGGATAAAGGCGCGGGGCAGACTTGTGCTGAAATGCTGCCTCATCGGGCTGATGGAGGAATCCTCCTTGTCCCCACGCCATTACCGGCTTATTCTATTCTCATGCAACCGCTTTCAGCTGCTCCCTGCGAACATGTCCGAAGACTTTCTCCGGATCATAGTTTTCTTTCTTTTTTGCAAGCGTATAAATCAGTGTCAGTATCTTTTTACTGACCACGATCAGTGCCTGCATCTTTCTCAGAGGGGCTTTCTCCCTCGTTTTCAGGTAATGGTACAGCTGTTTCATCTCGTCATTTGTCGCAACCATTGTCAGCGCCATCTGGTAAAGCACGCTCCTCAGGTTCTTCCTTCCCCGTTTGGATATTTTCGTCCCGCTTTTGTTCTTGCCGGAACTGTCCTCCACAAGGTTATATCCCGCCATGCGGCTCATCTGCCGTGGACTATCAAATCTTGCAGGATCTCCAAGTTCCCCAAGGCATGCTGCCAATGTCACTACTCCTATTCCTTTTATGCTTAACAGGAACTCCGCATAATCCGTCTTCTGCAAGGCATCTGCCATCTGTCTTTCCAGTTCTTCCTTCTGCTTTTCCAGAAGTTCCAGTTCTTCCAGCATAAGCCGCAGCTTCAGCCTTGCCGCTTCCTCCCCGTAATCCACTCCGACGGAATCCTTTGCCGCCTCCGTAAGCTGTACCGCTTTTTTTCTCCCTACGGTTTTCTTCACCGCCTTTTTTATCTCATCCGTAATCGCGTCTTCTCCCAGTTCAAGGATGAACTTCGGGAATGGGCAGGTCTTTAATATATGCCGGGACGCCTTTCCCGAAAGCGGGCATTTGAATACTTCCCCATACTCCGGGAAATATTCATCCATTACCGCCGTGATCGTGTTCTTTACCGCGTTCTTGCGCTTGTTCAATCCGGTTCTGGTGGTGGACAGCCCCCTCAGTTCTGCATAAATGTCATGGGGCAGATACAGTTCAAAATACCGCCCGTCTTTCACCAGCTTCGCTATTGTCATCGCGTCCTTTTTGTCGGACTTCGTCTGGCTGTTGTCATCCAGTTCCTTCGCCTGTTTTGTCGCATACGGGTTTACAAGGACAACCCGTATGCCCTCTTGTTTTTCCAGCCAGTTCGCAAGCGCTTTCCAGTAATGCCCTGTCGGCTCCATCCCGACAACCGCTCTTGAGAAATTTTCCTTCTTGCATATGTCCCGGATTCTTGCTAAGATGGTTTCAAAGCCGCCTTTGCTGTTTTTAAATTTCAGGGCGTGGTCATACTCTATTCCCCTGAAGTCAACAAACCTTGCCCACTGGTAGGTTTTGGCAATATCTACGCCGACCACGAGTGTATCCGTTGTGATTGCGAGTAATTTTTGTTTCAGGCGGTATTCATATTTTACTTTCATTGCTATAAAATCTCCTTTGTTTTCTGATGTATTAAGTCGCGAAACTCATTTACATCATACGGGGAGATTTTATTTTGTCAAAGCTCAAATTTCATTCTCTATAGGAATGCTGTTTTATGTATGAATCCATATATTCCGAAACTATTTCAGAAGGCTTAGGGAAGATTAATTTTGGATATACATAGAAATATCCGATCAGAGCCATAGATATTAATATGATAATTATAATAGAAATTATTATGATAAAACGTCTTTTCTTATCAGGCTGCTTAGTTTGATTTTCTTCAGAATCTTTTCCTTTAGCATAATAATTTTTATTTAAATTAACCCGTTGTGCTATTAGAAAATAAGCTGCTTTATCCTGCTGCAATTATATTCGTTGCCAGATAATTTATTTATCAGTATGCAGATATCATATGCAAAGATTTTAGTCAGCATTCTGGTATAAAGTCCCAATGTACTCT
>JAAVYD010000031.1 GCA_022790955.1 Bacillota bacterium | reverse complement strand
TGGTGAGCCCATAGGGATTCGAACCCCAGACACACGGCTTAGAAGGCCGTTGCTCTATCCAGCTGAGCTATGAGCCCGAAAAATGGAGCGGATGACGGGAATCGAACCCGTATCATCAGCTTGGAAGGCTGAGGTTTTACCACTAAACCACATCCGCAAATTCACCTTAGAAAAAAATGGAGCGGAAGACGAGATTCGAACTCGCGACCCTCGCCTTGGCAAGGCGATGCTCTACCACTGAGCCACTTCCGCATATAATTAAATTTGGTGGAGGGAGATGGATTCGAACCATCGAAAGCTCAGCTAACGGATTTACAGTCCGCCCCCTTTGGCCACTCGGGAATCCCTCCGTACAAATTTTAAAAATGGAGCTGGCGAAGAGAATCGAACTCCCAACCTGCTGATTACAAATCAGCTGCTCTACCGTTGAGCCACGCCAGCAAATTAAGCACTCGTTTATTTTAACATCTTGATGTTGCTTTGTCAAGCACTTTTTATTATTTTTTTATTTTGCTGATTTATTTGCTCTCGCATCTCTCAGCTTGTTCAGTATACGACAGATATTCATTTATGTCAATATTAAATTTCATTTTTTCCTAAAATTTTTTCTATTATGACATTTTCTCCATTGCAGGCGCCTCCTGTCAGTTCCGAAAGCTGTTTAATCAGGCTTTCCGTATACTCCGGATTCGTTTCCAATGTAAGGCTTACAGCATCTTCAAATACAGAATCCCTAATTCTGAAATCGCCTGATTGCTCCATATTCTGAATTTTGCCGAAATAAGTATAATCCAGCTTAAACTTCAGCAGATCCAGTTCTCTGACTTCACACAGACCGGCCGCTTCAAGAGCCAGCCTCGCAGTTCCTGTATAAGCCCTCACAAGCCCGCCTGTTCCAAGCTTTACGCCGCCGAAATACCGCGTAACCACAATCACAACATTCGTGACTCCTTCTCCTGCTATCATATGCAGCATGGGCGCTCCTGAAGTCCCCGAAGGCTCGCCGTCGTCGCTCGCCCACTGAAGCTGCGACTTTTCTCCTATTATATACGCCGGAACGTTATGGGTAGCGCTTCTGTGCATGGTTTTTATCTCTTTTATAAACTCCTCTGCTTCCTGTCTGCTTTCCACCGGTTTAATATACCCGATAAACTTAGATTTCTCTATTATCTGCTCTGCTTCTGCCTGCTTTGCCACCGTTTTATAATAAGTCACAACTAACCTCCATACTAAAATAATTTTCTGATTATATTATATATACACATTGCAATTCTTACAAGAGTTCTAAATATCCATCTGCTATAAATTCTGAAATTTTTAAAGGACAAAACCATTGCAGCTTTGCCCTTTACTCAAATAAACGCTGAACTCTTCTTTCCCGCGCCTTTTTCATTAATATCGATAATCTTACATACTTTCCCTCAAAATTTCAATAATCTCCTTATGATTAAGCGTTTTATACCCGCCTTCACTGATAAAAGAACCTTCCGCGATACCTTCAAGCATATCCTCAGTCACACCAAGCTCTGTTAAATTCATTACCAGACCAATTTCCCTCATCCAATTTTCCATTTTTTCGAGTCCTTCGGCAGCCGCCTGTTCATCAGACTTGCCAGTTGTATCTATTTCCCAAACGTTTCTTGCAAAACGCACAAATTTAGCAAGTCCGTAAGGACAGATATGGCGATAATACGCCATAGAAACCGCGGACAGCGTCATACCGTGAGCAGCGTCCGTGTACGCGCCTACAGACTGTCCGATCATATGAACCATCCAATCGGTAGTCTTTCCCTTCGCAACCAGCGTGTTAAGCGCCCATGTAGCCGTCCACATAATATTACTGCGTGCCTCATAATTTTCAGGATTCGTTATTGCGATTCGTGAAGAATATATTAATGATCTCATAAGACCTTCCATGATGTAATCCGAAGTATTATCATCCGTATCTGAAAAATACTGCTCGGTAATATGATTAAAAATATCATAAAATCCCGACACCATCTGGTATTTCGGCAGCGTATACGTAAATTTCGGATTTAATATAGAAAATTTCGGAAACACATTATCACCAAACACATGACCTATTTTCAATTTGCTCTCGTGATTGGTAATAACGGCGCCGCCGTTCATCTCCGAGCCGGTTCCTACCATTGTCAGAACGCACCCTACAGGAATAATCTTATTATCTGCATCTTCCATACGAATATAATATTTTTCCCATGGATCTTCTTCACAATATGCAGAAACGGACACCGCTTTTGCATAATCCACCGTAGAACCGCCGCCGACAGCAAGTATCAAATCTACATCATTTTCCTTTGCAATCCTGCATCCTTCATACAACTTTTTCACCGTAGGATTCGGCATTACGCCGGGATCCTCAAACACTGTCTTTCCCGCTTCATTTAAAATATCGACAACCTGATCGTATATTCCGTTCTTTTTTATTGAACCGCCTCCGTATACAAGCTGAATTTTAGTTCCATAATTTGCTAACTCGCTTTTCAGATTATCAAGCGAATCCTCTCCAAAATACAATTTCGTCGGATTACTGTAAATAAAATTGCCTAACATTAAATATTACCCTCCATTAATCGTTTACATTACTTCCCATTTCATAAGCCTTTTTAAGCGCTGAATGACCGTCGATATCCCCTGCGCTGTTCACGCCTCCGGCGAACACGGTTCCTGCCAGACTGCATTTTTCATAACATTCGATCCAGCCGTTCAGACCGTGAACAGCGCCCTCGTCAACACCTTCCTCGTCCTCCGCAGCGACAGACAGCAGATAAATATCTCTAAATGCGTAATCCGATGGATAAAGAGAATTTGCCCTGTCGAGCAGCGTCTTCATCTGACCGCTCATCTCATAATAATAAATCGGCGTAGCAAAAACGATTACATCCGCCGACTTCATCTTTTCGGCAATCTTTACCGCATCGTCATCTATTACGCATTTCTGCGTTTTCTGACAAGCCAGACAACCTCTGCAAAACGCGATCCTTTTATCTTTAAGCGATATTTTCTCAACATCACTGCCCGATGATACCGCACCGTTGATAAAAGAATCCGCTAATATTTCCGAATTACTTCCGCTTCTTAAACTGGTACTAATAACAAGAACTCTCTTAGCCATTAAAATCCTCCTATTATAATCTGATTTATATATTTATCTTTTCTTACAACTTTATCCATTCTATTTACATTTAAATAATCCCATATCTATAAAAGACATTCTGAATTTTTATTTACTATATAATTAACATGAACGTTTTTAATGCGAATATAACTTTTTAAAAAGCAGATTCATTTTTCTGCTTATATTTGATTTTCATTTTAGTACTTAAACCTAACTTTAAGTCAATAATATTTTTCATCTTTTCTAAAGAATAATAAAATTATGTATATAATATACAAACAACCAAAAGTAAGATTTAATAATATCAGCCCTGCAATATTATTATAAAAAACAACTATTCTAATTTTTATTTATTATTTCTTCATAATAAATATAATTTTCTAAATACTGCAAAAAGAACCGCTGCACAAATAGCTATATACTATTTATGCAGCAGCCTTATATTTTCATAAATCAATATTAATTTTTACTCAACTCTTCCAA
Organism: Bacillota bacterium; assembly: GCA_022790955.1. Taxonomy (GTDB): domain Bacteria; phylum Bacillota; class Clostridia; order Peptostreptococcales; family Anaerovoracaceae; genus JAAVYD01. The sequence goes on along the minus strand of JAAVYD010000031.1, from coordinate 18,789 downwards.
CTAAAATTTACATTAATAAACTTAATCGTTAATTACAATATTAATGCCGTCTGTTTTCATTACGTTACACAGATTTCGCCGCCATCCCATTAAGTATAAATTCCATTATCATATCTGCATCCCATTTTTTTTCAAAATCCAAAATGCTGATAGGGGGGGGCGATGGCATATCCCTGAAAAAGTCGTGAGAACATACCTCTGCAGAAAGCATGATCCCGATTATCACCGCTGTCGCGAATTTTATATTTATATCGCCGCGAAATTCTCCGTTTTCAACCCCCTGCTCGATTATATTAATGAACATTTTCAGCATAACGTCTATCTTATTAACCATACCGCGGATAAGCTCGTCTTTATTAGCAGCTTCCTTATAACATCGGCTTTCCATAATTACTTTAACGATAAGCATTATAATATGAAAATGTTTCATATGCATATTTATATATGTTTTGAGTTTTTCAACCGAAGTGGATTTACTTTCCACCTCATCTATGGTTCTCTCCATACCCAGATTCATAATAGTATCTATCCATTCCAGAACTATATCGTCTTTGCTCGGAAAATACTCATAAACCGTCCCTTTAGCTACTCCCGCAGCTTTAGCTATATCTATAATTTTTGTATCAGAATAACCGTTTTTTAAAAACAGCCTGCCAGCTTCTTTAAGAATTCTTTCTCGCTTTTCTTTCTGCTGTTTTCTCACGCCTTGCAGCCCCCTTCGCCAACCAGAGTGCTTCTCTGTATAAATTAATCTTCTTCTTAGCAGCTCTTCTGCCGCTTCTCTTAGTATCAAAATCATCCACTATTGCGTAAAGAATAGGGATAAGGAATAAAGTTATTATGGTAGAAGCGAACAGACCTCCTATGATGGATATCGCCATAGGCGACATCATTTCCATTCCGTCGCCGATACCGAGCGCCATAGGAATCATTCCTATAACGGTTGTCAGCGTAGTCATCAAAATAGGTCGCATACGTACGCAGCCCGCTTCGATTATGGCGTCGTTTCTGCCCATATTCTTTTTATTCTGATTAATAAATTCAACGAGAATAATAGCATTGTTTACTACAATACCGATAAGCATTATCAAACCTATAAACGACGGCATAGACAAAGATTTTCCTGTAAGAAACATAGCTAAGAACGCTCCTGACATGGCGAACGGTATCGACATCATTACCATTATTGGCAGTATAACCGATTCAAACTGCGACGCCAGCACTATATATACGAGAACCAGCGAAACTACTAAAGCTATCAGCAGATTCATAAACGTTTCTGCCATCTCTGCTTCAAGTCCATCCTTATTGTACGCTACTCCGTCATCAAACATAAACTGAGACACAGCTTCCTCTACCTGCTCGGTCGCCTCTCTTATTTCGATATTATCTGTAAACGTTATATTTACAGCAGTCTGCACCTGCTGATTCGTCTTTGTTATAGAAGCCGGTGAATTATCGTATTCAAAATTCGCCAGCTGGCCCACAGGAACCTGAGCGCCTGAAGCAGTGCTTATAAGAATACCTTTCATATCCTCCACGGAATTAGAATATCTGTCGGCTAAAATCAGTTTTATATTAATAGTTTCTCCGTCTACTTTAAGTTCCGTAGCTTTAGTGCCGGAAAGGGCCTGGGAAAGTCCCGTAGCTACCTGGTACGAAGTAATCCCGTAATGAGCAGCCGTACTTCTATTTAAAACGACTCTTACCTCCGGCGATCCTTCCTCTGCATCTGTTCCTACCTCAGAAATGCATTCCAGCGACTGAAGCTCGCGCGCAAGTTCCATAGCGTTTTCGCTTACTATATTATAATCATCTCCCGTTATATTAAGGGAAAGATCAGAACCGCCCAGCGCGCTTGTTCCCATAGAACTCGTAATGGAATACTCGATCTCAGCTCCCGCCAGATCCTTAAAATGATCTTTAACGTCGTTCATTACTTCCTTGGTACTGCGATTTCTTTCCTCAAGGGATTTCAATGTAACACTTATGGAATTTGACGATGAAGTACTCATGCCTACTGAACCGCCTATATTTACAGTAGCATGCTCAAGCTCCGGAAGCTCCAGAATATAATTTTCTATTTCAGACATATAGGCGTCTTTTGCTTCTATTGTAGTGCCGTACGGCATATCTACTGAAACAGAAAAACTGCCTTCATCCATTTCCGGCATCAGTTCCCAGCCTACAAGACTCACGAGAACAACAGACGATGCAAACATCGCTACAAATAAAACAAGTACTGTTTTTCTTCTTCTCAGAGCGCCTCTGATAAGCCGCCTGTAACTCGCTATCAGCCAATCTATAAATCTGGTGAACAGCGTAATTATTTTGTATCTGTAAAAAAATCTGCCGATTCTTATGTAATCCTGCGAAACGGAATTATCGAGGAGCTTGGAACACAGCATAGGCACGACTGTAACTGCCACTATCAGCGAACACACAAGAGCCGCTATTATAGTGTATGAAAAATCCTTGAACATCATGCCGGCAAGCCCTCCGGAAAGCGCGATCGGCAAATAAACTACCACGCTCGTAAGAGTCGACGCCATAACGGCAAGAATCACTTCCTGGCTTCCTTTTATAGCGGCGTCCTCAGAATTAAGCCCTTCTTTATTCCTCCGGAAGATATTCTCAAGCACTACTACCGAGTTATCGACAACCATACCAATGGCAAGTGTCAGCGCGCCCAGCGTAAGCATGTTCAACGACATTCCCATGAGTTTCATAACTCCGAAAGTAGCGAGTACAGAAGCCGGAATAGAAATACCTATTACAAGCGTGGATCTTATATTTCTTAAAAAGAAGAATATTACTATTATCGCCAGTATTGCGCCCTGCACGGCTGTCTGCGCTACCGACTTAATAGAATCCCTGATAAAATCCGACTGGTCAAATCCGATATTCATGGAAATATCTTCGCCGAATTCCTTTTCGAGCCTTTCCATCGCCTGCTGCACCTTATCCGATACTTCGACTATATTTGCGTCGGAAGACTTGCTTATGTACAGACCTATCGCTGAACTTCCGTCGATGCGGCTTATGGATTCCACATCGGATTCGGTTTGCTCTATGGTCGCAATATCCTGAATGGTTATAATACTGCCGTCGTTAAGGGTAATAGGAATTTCCTCTATCTCCTGCACGCTCTTAAATTCGCCGTAAGTCCTTATTATGACATTATTAGATCCATTGCTCACCTCGCCGCTCGGATAGCTTATATTTTCAGCTGATAATATCGAATTTACAGTCGCCATTGTAACGCCGTAACCGTTCAGCTTATCCTGATCGAATATAATATTCACGACGTCGTCCGTTGCTCCTACCATATCCACGGAAGCTACGCCGGATACTCGCTCTATCTTAGATATAATATTTTCTTCTATATATTCTGCCAGTTCCGGCAGCGGTTTATCTGAAGATATGTATATCTGCATAACCGGCATGGAGTCCATGTTCATTTTCATTATAGTAGGCGACGATGCGTCCTCAGGCAGCGCGCTCTGTATCATGGATATTTTTTCCCGCATATCGAGAGTTACAAAGTTCATATCCACGTTCATATTAAATTCCATGGCGACCATAGACATATTTTCCGATGAAACGGACATTATGTTCTTAGTGCCTTCAACGGAAGCCAGCGCCGATTCCATTGGACTGGTTACCATGTTATCTATTTCCTCCGGACCGGCTCCCGGATAAGTTACCATCGCTATCGCGTATGGATATTCGATATCGGGAAGCAGCGCCTGAGGAATGGAAAATACAGCCACAGAACCAAGCATTACTATTGCCAGCAGAACCATTATCATAGTGACCGGTCGTTTGACCGCAAGTTTTGAAATCATTTATACACCTCGTCTGCAAACCTATTTTACTATATAGTCATCACACTCAAAAATCGATAAAGTTCAGCGGTTAAAATGTGACGTGAACTGCGTTGTCGTCCTTGACGGGCAATGAGCCCGCCTGCGCCCTCCGCCTTGTCACGCCGCATTTTTCCTCGCTTCCTTTTTAGCGATTCTCAAGTGTGTTGACTATATTTACGGTTTCGCCTTCTTTAACGTAGGTCTGACCTTTAATAACTATTGTTTCTCCTCTGGAAATACCGCTCGTTATCTCTGCCACAGTACCGTTATCTACTCCAACGGTTACATTTTTAAACGATATTACATTTTCATTGTTTACTACCGCAACAACTTTTTCTCCCGCCACAGTGACAACTGCATCGGAAGGTATTGCTATAACGTTCTGCTTTCTTGCGGAAATCAGCCTTACCTCTGCAAACATGCCGGCTTTTAACGAATTTTTGCTGTCCTGAACCATAATAGTTACAGGATATGTATAAGTTCCCTGTTTGGGAGCTTCGCCCACCTCGGTAATTCTGCCCTTAAACGGATCCTCGGACGCAGCTTCTATATAAACGTCTACCTGAGCGCCGACTTTTATAGTGCTGATAAGATATTCAGACACATTGGCATTAAGTTCGAGAACAGAAGTATCAGAAATACTCACAGCAGGCTGCGCAGAACTTGCCGGACCTCCTACCGTAACGTTGACAGCCGTAACGTAACCGCTTGAAGGTGCGGTTACTACATGATTATCAAGCCCCTGCTCCGCCTGCTTTGCCGATAATTTAGCCTGTTCAAGCTGATTTTCTGTACTCGTAACCTGATCTTCAAGAGATTCAAGATCGCTCTTTGCCACGGCGCCCGCTTCGTAAAGCGTCCTCGTGCGGGCAACATTTTTTTCAAGAGTTTCTATAGTGCTTTCAAGAGTTTTAATACTCAAAAGCGCCTGATCGTAATTTAGCTTTGCCGGAGTATCGTCTATAGTAAACAACACTGCGCCGGCAGCCACATGATCTCCTTCTTTAACGTTTACGGAAGTAACTTCCCCGGAAGCCAGCGGAATAACATTGACTTCATCTCTTGCTTCTATTCTTCCTGCTATAGGCGTTGTTATTTCCACGGAACCCACAGCAGCCTGCTGAATTTTAACGTTTGTAAGCAGCTTTTCCTCTGATTCCGTTACTTCAGACTGAAGCTGCACAATCCTTACCACGCACAAAACGATAAGCGCCGCGATTATTAATAAAAATATCTTGCCGCCGATACCCCACTTCGGCATTTCTTCTTTTGCATGAGCTATTCCTTCCCTTATTTCCGGAATCAGCGCCTGAGCTTCATCGCTTCCTGCCTTTTCCGCGGAATCCCTCATCTTCAGGGGATCGTTTCTCCCTGTATTTTCAGCTTCTATTTCTTGTTCATTTTCAGTATTCTTTTTCAAAAACACCCCTGACGCATGCTCTGCGCTTTCTCCATCAAAAGATTCCGCTTCCTGAACCGAAACTTTTTCTTCAGGAATTTTATCAAAAAACGCCGAACCGTCAATATCAGACTTTTCCTCCTGCGCCGCATTATTATTTCCGGCATCTTCTTGATCCCTTTTGTCGGAAGTCTGAAACGCAGCCTTTTCCTTTTCGTACTCCATACACAAAATCTCCTTTACAATCCCATATCTGCTGTTTAAGTCAATATTTTTCCTGTGTATACATGCTAAACACTGCGTTCAGCAAAACACATCGCCGTATAAAACGGAAAATATAGAAATAATATGCATATAATACACTGCATACAAATACATTTTAATCACTTTCTTTAAAATTTCCGTATATATCGTCATAAAATAATATTTTTTAAACTAAACAATACTGACCCATGGGTCAATTTATATATAATATAACTGCGCGACAATAATTTGTCAATAAAATCATTTAAAAAATGCCCGGAAATCCTATCTTTCAGGACCTCCGCGCATTTCATTACATTCTGTAAACAATTCAAAACAAGGGCGTATCCGCAACCTTAATTTCCCGAACACACCCTGTTATTATATTAATATTATAAGCTCGTTATTTCAGACTTCATGTTTTTCTGCAAATAAAGTTCAGCAAAACGCTCTGCCAAAAGATTACAGTCTTTTTTCATTAATATTAACGGCTCGCTGCTATACGATAAAAGTCAGACCCGACTCATCGGCTCCCACTGTAATATGATCGCCGTCGTTTATCTCGCCGCGGATTATTCTGCCCGCAATAGCCGTTTCAACGTTCTTCTGCAGATAACGCTTAACAGGACGAGCTCCGTAATGAGGATCGTAGGCTTCTTTTGCGATGTATTCCTTTGCTCCGTCGGTGAGAGATATCGACATATCTCTGTCCGCCAGGCGTTTTTCCACGGATTTCATGCTGAGCTCGATTATGGTTCCTATCTGACTTTCGGTCAGCGGCGAAAATACTACGATATCGTCTATACGATTAATAAACTCCGGTCTGAAACTTCGTTTAAGCTCGTCTTCTACCTTGAGTTTAACCTCCTGATCGATAGTTCCGTCCTGACGTATATTCTCTGTAAGATATGCGCTTCCGAGATTTGAAGTCATTATAACTATCGTATTCTTAAAATCTACTGTCCTGCCCTGATTGTCCGTAAGCCTGCCGTCGTCGAGAAGCTGCAGCAAAATATTAAACACATCAGGATGCGCTTTTTCTATCTCGTCAAACAGAATAACGCTGTAAGGCCTGCGCCTTACCGCCTCGGTAAGCTGTCCGCCTTCGTCGTATCCGATATATCCCGGCGGCGCTCCTATAAGGCGGGAAACCGAATGCTTTTCCATATACTCAGACATATCTATACGTATCATATTGTTTTCGCTGTCGAACAACGCTTCCGAGAGAGATTTTGCAAGCTCGGTTTTGCCCACGCCAGTAGGACCCATAAATATAAACGAGCCGATAGGACGATTAATATCTTTAAGACCTGCTCTCGCCCGCAGTACCGCCTCGGAAACTGCTTCCACGGCTTCATCCTGACCGATAACACGCCTGTGAAGCTCCTCAGGCAGACGCAGCAGCTTTTCGCGTTCCGCTTCCACTAATTTTGCCACCGGGATTCCCGTCCACTTGGAAACTACTTCCGCAATCTCCGGCTCGTCTACTTCTTCTTTAAGCAATCTGCCTCCCGCGCTCTGTTTGTCCTTAACTTCGTGAAGTTTTGCTTCGAGTTCAGGCAGTTTTCCGTATTTAAGCTGAGCAAGAAGTTCAAGATTGTAATTTCTTTCCGCTTCCTCCATCTGCAGCTTTACATCCTCGATCTCCTGCTTTATCTCTTTGCCCGCGCCTATCTCGCGTTTTTCTTTCTCCCACTGAGCTCGCATCGCGTCGTTTCTCTCTTTAAGATCAGACAATTCCTTTTCTATGTTAGCAAGCCGCGCCTGTGAAGATTTATCGTTTTCCTTTCCGAGAGCCTGTTTTTCTATCTCAAGCTGCATAATCTTACGGGAAATCTCATCCAGTTCGGCAGGCATGGAATCTATCTCGGTTCTTATAAGAGATGCCGCTTCGTCCATAAGGTCTATCGCTTTATCCGGCAGAAATCTGTCGCTTATATATCTGTCTGACAGAGTAGCGCAGGCAATAAGCGCGTTATCTGTAATCCTTACTCCGTGGTGGATCTCAAAACGCTGTTTGAGTCCTCTTAATATAGATATTGTATCCTCAACCGTAGGCTGATCCACTAATATTTTCTGGAATCTTCTCTCGAGAGCTTTGTCCTTTTCTATATTCTGACGGTATTCGTCTAATGTAGTCGCGCCGATGCAGTGAAGCTCGCCCCTTGCCAGTTTGGGTTTCAGCAGATTTCCGGCGTCCATAGAGCCTTCCGTCTTTCCTGCGCCTACTATAGTATGAATCTCGTCTATAAACAGAATTATCTTTCCTTCGGATTTTTCTATTTCATTAAGAACAGCCTTTAAACGCTCCTCAAATTCTCCTCTGAACTTGGCTCCTGCTATCAAAGCTCCCATATCGAGCGCAAAGATCGTTTTGTCTTTAAGATTTTCCGGCACATCACCGTTTAAAATACGCTGAGCAAGACCTTCGACAACAGCCGTTTTGCCCACGCCCGGCTCTCCTATGAGAACCGGATTGTTCTTGGTTCTTCTGGAAAGTATCTGTATAGTATGCCTGATCTCGGCGTCCCTGCCGATAACCGGATCCAGCTTTCCTTTTCTCGCGTCTTCCACAAGATCTCTGCCGTATTTATTCAGCGCGTCGTAATTATCTTCGGGATTTGAACTCGTTACCCGCTGATTTCCTCTCACTTTAAATAAAGCCTTTAAGAATTTATCCTTAGTTATATCGTGTCTGCTGAAAATATTAGCCGACGGCGTATTCTTTTCGTCCAAAAGAGCGATGTAGATATGCTCGACGCTTACGAACTCGTCTTTAAAACTCCGGGCGCTCTTTTCCGCATCCATGAACAGCTTATTCAGTCTTGCAGATGCGTAAAGCTGACCGCCTCCACCCTGAATTTTCGGCAGCCTGTCTATCTCATCCTCTACTTCGGCTTCTATTTCTTTCTTCGGAACTTCCATATAATCGAGCAGCCTGCCTATAAGCCCCTGATCCTGCCTGAGCAGAGCCAAGTGCAGATGCTCGCCTTCTATCTGCTGATTTCCTTCTTCAACAGCGATGCTCTGACAATCCGCCACCGCCGCTCTTGCTTTTTCGGTAAATCTATCGAAATCCATATAAAATCATCTCCTTTATATTTATTCTCACAAAATTTTTATTAAAAATAAATTCGGCACAACCATTTTTATTAAATATTAATACCCATTTTTGTACTTTGCATTTCAGCATTCTTAATATACTGAATACAATATACAATATTTTATTAAATATTATTTACCCCTGCAGTTCTTAAAATAAACTCTGCGTACGCTCTTTAAATAATATTTTTAGCCTTAAACCTAATATACATTTAAGCGACTTTATATTTTTCTTATAAAAAACTAAAAGATTAAGAACCGCGTTAACAATTCTTAATCTTTGTATACCCTCGTATTAAATTTAATAAACTCAAAAAAATAAATTAATTAATAACATATAGGACCAGCTCACCGCAGGAGATATTATCTTTGACGTTATATTGAATACTATAATAAAAAGCAAAAACATAGGGCCAAGCTGATAAAATTTATAGTACCAATCTTTCTGATCGAGCTTGAATATCTGAGTCACTACATTAAAGCCGTCTAATGGCGGCAATGGAATCAAGTTAAAAAACATCAGTACCAGATTTATCTGCACAAGACCTATAAGTATCTGCCAGACTACAGCTCCCGCTCCGGCATTAATGAAAGAATATCCAAACGTAAATATGAGCTTCATCGCAGCCATTCCTACTACCGCAATGATAAGATTCATAGTTACGCCCGCAAGAGAAACCAGTATTTCTCCCAGCCTTCTTTTTTTATAATATCCGGGATTCACCTGAACAGGCTTTCCCCAACCAAAGCCAAGCAGAAGCAGCGAGATAAACCCTATTGGATCCACATGGGCAGCCGGATTCAGCGAAACTCTGCCCTGAAGTTTAGGCGTAGGATCGCCTAAAAGATTTGAAACCTTTGCGTGAGCAAACTCGTGAAAGGATAAGCCGACCAGTATTCCCGGCAGTATTATTATCCTATCCATTATGTATCCTAAAATCGAATCCATCGAATATACTTCCCCCTTTTGATAAATTAACATTTGCAGTTAATGCAGCTAAAAATTTAGTATTTAATCGTATCCGTAATGCCGATATTTTTAATGTACCCCAAAATCCCTATATAAACTCAAACTCCTCGTATCTTTATTGCTTTAACCCTGCTTCATACATCCCTGCTATATGGGTTACAAACTGCTTAGCCGACCTGCCGGAACGGCTCGTCTGGCGCATATCCCACTTGTTGGCTTCGGATATAAGAAGTTTTTCCTCCACATCAACGCCTTCTTTTTTTGCAATAGACTTGACAATTTCGGAATAAAGCTCTTTATCGGGCGCAGTAAATGTAATAGTAAGCCCGAATCTATCCGCCAAAGACTGTCGCTCCTGTATGCCGTCCACAACATGAATCTCGCCGTTCTCGTCGTTTCTGTCCTTCCAGGTTTCTTTAACCAGATTTCTGCGGTTAGATGTAACATATACCAAAACATTATCCGGCTGGACTTCTACACCGCCTTCGAGCACTGATTTAAAATGCTTATATTCAACCTCGGTATCCTCGAACGAAAGATCGTCTATAAACAGAATAAACCTGCATCCGCGTCCCTCTACGCTTTTCATTATATTCATAATATCAAATATTCTGTTCTTCGGAATATTGATCATGCGCAGACCGCAGTCGGAAAACATATTTAAAACCGCTTTAACGCTGGAAGATTTTCCTGTTCCTTTATCCCCGTAAAGAAGTACGTTATTTGATTTATAACCGTTTACAAAAACCTCGGTGTTCTTAATAAGCTGCTGCTGCTGCATTTCGTATCCTATAAGATCATCAAATGTAATAGGATCCTGATGTTCAACTCCAATAAGTTCGCCTTCCCATATAAACGCCTTATATTTTCCTAAAATACCGCATAAATTTTTGTTGTAATAATCCGTAAGCATTCTTACAACCGCGCCGTCATCCTTTTCTTCGAGAGCTTTTTTCACAAAAACAGCTCTGCCGTCGTCACTGAAATCGGCTGCCATAGCGCATACGCAAGGTCTGCCGCTGTCTATTCGCTCGGCGATCTCTTTCCAATTTATAAAAAATAATTCCTTTATTACGGCTATATCGCCCTCAGCAAGCTGCATAACTGTACTATCCGGTTCGCCAAGTTCCGCTTTCAGACTAAAATCGTTCTCGCTCTCAGCGGTAAGTCTGCATATATAATTCTTCCAATAACTTCCTTCCATATCTCCGCTGCAAACAGCGCAAAGAAGTTTTCTCTGCAGCTCATAATAATCGTCCTCTATATCCTGCGGAACCTTTTTGCCCTCAGCACCGTCGTTTTTAAACCATGTATAAATTTTTACAGCAATCTTTACTATTTCATCATTTCTTATATTGTTATAAAATAATAATCTATTAATATTCATTTTATCTCCGCTTTTAAATATATACTGATTAGTCCCTATAATTACATTTTAACATAAAATAATAAACTTCAACAAAATGTGCTGTCCTGACAAAAAACTTTAAACCTCTGAGGAAGCAGCATAACGCTGAAGTTTTAGATTTATAATAACACCGCTTTGGCTGATTTTGAAGCCTTTATTTTTAAGACGGCTAATTTTTATTTTTCCTGCTCCTTAATATCAGCACTGCCAAAAGAACGGCAATAACGATCAGAAGCGCCACTATCACAAGCATAAGAGGCGTATAATGATCAGCAGTTTTTTCCGTTTCTGCAGGAGCCTGCGAAGTATCCTTTTCTGTTTCCTGAGAAGAATCATCGATTTTATCTTTATCATCTGTATATTCATTTGCTGACGGCTGATTGTCCGCAGCATTATTGGGCGATGATGCGGAAACATTACTGTTGCTTACAGGCGCAGATTTGTCTGCATTACTTTTATTCTGTTCAGGCTTTGCCTGAGAATTAACGTTCGACTCGCTATTCTTAACCGCCGGAGGCGTTTTGCTGCACTGTCCGAGAAAAACCCAGCCTGTTTGTCCCTGATAATTTACCTGTCCCCATTTCTTACCATTAGACGCCTTGGCCTCATAAGTAACGTGAAGCCTGGTTCCGTTGGGAATCAGGCTGCTGAGCATAATCGCATATTCCGTTCCCGCGCCATTCCGCAGATTTACGCCGCCGTCAGGCGCATTCACATAAACATCATAATCTACAACATAAGCAAGATCCCAGTAACTTTCGACCAACGCGTCGCCCCAGGATACACAGGGCGCGCATAAAAGAAATACGGCTGTTAACAAAATTACCGCAGCAACGTTTCTGCGTGCAAATATTGAATTCATCATAAAACCTCCTGAATATAATTCACACCTACGCCTGCCGCAAATGACAGACTGTTTAAAACAAAAGAAAAAATAAACGAATTGTGTATTTTTAACAATTTTAAATCCAGATATTTTCCATATAAAAAACTTTCCGTTATAACTGCAATGACCTCGATTAACGCGCAGAATGCGATCGCCTGAGAAAAAAACATCCGGCTGAGTTCGGCTATATAAACTGCCGCCGGGTTAGTTATCACATTAACTAAAAAAACTGTATAAAACTCCGAACATTTTCTCGCGCCGAGCAAAAAAACTGCAAAAAGTTCGGCGCACTGAGTCAGAATTAAAGATAATATTAATGATATTATCAAATCTTTGTCCTTTCTTAATCTATATCCGTTTGCTGAAAATTTCGCATCCTCTCAGCTACTGATCGCTGTCTTTTATAGTTTCCTGTACTCTGCTCTGCAGATATTTATATCCTTTTAAACCTGCGGCAAGAGCAGCTGCGGAAACGATTACGCATATAGTAAGCCAGGTTCTGAAAGAAAATATTACTGTATTCGCCGCTCCAAACATAGACGGAATTACCCCGATAAATAACGCGAACGTCGTAATTCCAAACGCAAGCCCCTGATCTTGTGGATATATATTCGCAATAGCTGTAAGGGTAACGGGCATGGTCATATTAAACAGAAAAACGCCCGGTATCCCGCATGCCGGAATAGACGGCGCAAAAATAAAAAGAATCGCCGATATGCAGAGACTTACGCCAGATGTTTTAAGCCAGCCGAATCTATCTCCAATAATCCCGCCTGCCATTTTGCCGAAAACTATGCCGAGAACAAACGCAAATCCAAGACTTTCGTCGCTTTTCCAGTCAAAATTCAAAATCGTCCCTACATATGAACGAAGGCAAATCGTAAATGTTAGACTGAAAACGGTAACGATAAACAGAAAAAACTGCGGTTTACTATAACAAACAAAATCACAGATACGGATTCCGTTTTCAATGTTTCCATTTCTATTATCTGATAGCAGATTTCGTTTTTCTTCATGCGCTGCTTTTATCGTTTCTGCTGCGAGCGACACAGAGCATATCAACATTAAAATTATCATCACAAATGCTGCGGATAAATAAAACGGGATTCCCATAAAAACCGCCGACCTGCCGGCTGCCAACTTAGAAGCCAGATAAACGCCAAGAGCTCCCGTGGATACGTATATTCCGGATAACGCAGCTTTTCTTTCGCTTATTTTAAGAACAAAAACACCGCCTCCTATATGAAAACAAGCATTCCCTACGCCCGCTGCAACAGCCGCCGCCATAGGCAGCCGAGTCAATAAAAACGATACCGCGATCAGCAGGCAGCCGAAAGCGGACACAGCCGCAGGTTTTCCGATTTTATCAGCAGCAGCGCCGACGGGAAGCTGCAAAGCGAAAGCGCAAAAGTTGTATATTATAACGCACCATAACCATGCCGTACGATTCGGCAGCGACGGAATCAAGAATGCTGTCATCATAAATATACACGCAAGATCTACTAAAAAATGGGTTACCGTAAACATTGCCATTATCCTGCCCTTACTCAAATCTGCCGTCCTCACCCGATTTTCCCTTTCCTGTCTGTTTTCCGAATCCATTTTATCATCTCAATATAATAAGCAACCTAATATATTTATCAGATAATTTTAACATACGTTTTTATTAAAATCCATATATTTTAACGGTAAACAGATTTTATAATCATTCCATTTATATTTTAATATATTTTTTACCCTCCAAACGCCCTGATTTTCAACGTATTTAAGATATCATAAATTTTTTCGATATAATTTAATCACAATGACCGAGCCTTCTAAATAAACTATTTTGAAGGAGGAAATTTATTTGATGAGAAATTTTGAAAATTACAACGGTTACAGGGGTGTCAACGGCTCCGGAGGAAACGGAACAAACGGCAGAAGTAATGCAAACGGCAATATGCAGAATAATACGGCGAAAAACCAAACAGGAAACCGCAGCAGTCTACAAAACAACGTACAAAATCCTGCCGGAAATCCTAATAATATCAGCAACGGTTCACAAAACAACGTTTCCAATTCTATTAATACCCCAAATAGCAATCCGCAAAACGGCTCTGCCAATTCCACGGGTATTGGCAATAACAGCGTTAATCCTGCTCTCTGCGCAACGGTACACCGCATGAAACCAGGCGAAACACTATATCAGCTTTCAAAAAAATACAGAATAGACTATAATCGTCTGATGATGCTGAACGGCATAACAGATCCGCATAATATTCCTGCAGGCAGAGAAATATGCATACCGCCTATTATTAATTCAGATGCAAATCGTCCTGCGGGCCCCGGAACGAACAACGGACGTCCGAATACAGGCAGACCTAACCAAAGACCAAACGGCGGCAGACCCAACCCTAATCAGCCTGGAGGCAGACCTGGCAGACCGCCTCATCATCACCATCACGGACATCCGAACCATTATCCGCCGCACCACGAACGGCCCGGACAAAACGACGGAAATTCTGAGAATCAGCTGATTCATATAATAAAGCCGGGCGATACACTGTATTCTATCTCTCGCAGATACAACGTGCCCCTTAAAGCATTAATGCGAGCAAATCACAATATCGACCCGTATAATCTCAGAATAGGTTCAAAACTCAGAATACCAATTAATAATACGAATATTCCGAATAACAATCAAGGAACGCAGAATGGTAATTCCAGTAACTCTGGTTCTCAAAACAATAACCAAAACGGTAATTCCAATAACTCAGATTCCCAAAATAACAGTCAGGGCGGACAGAACGGTAATTCTAATAATTCCGCTTCCCAAAATGGCAGCCAGAACGAACAAAACGGCAATTTCAACAATTCAGGTTCCCAAAACGACAATCAGAACGAACAGAACGGTAATTCCAATAATCCTGGTTCTCAAAACGACAGTCAAGCCGAACCAAATAACAATTCCGGCAATTCAAATTCTGAAAACGGCAGCCAGGATGAACAAAATAATCAAAATCAAACAGACAATGATTTTAATGACTCCGGCATTATTGACTCAAACGATCCAAATTCATGGAACGCAGAAAACGGTACGGAACCGTACGACCCTGAATTCAGCTATTCTCCTGAAAACGATACCGACTGCGATTATCAGACGACCGAATATTATTACGATCCATATGATTCAAATTATTATAACGAACAAACTGACTATAACACTGATTACTCGGTACCTGAAGATACTCCTATTTCCACATACGTTTCAGATAATTCCGCCGACGGTATTATCTACAACGTATCTGAAGGAGAAACGCTCACGCAGATACTATCAAAATTCGGAATCTGCTATTATGCTTTGCTCAACGAAAATCCATGCACAGATCTGAGAGGCGATCTGTCAAACGTAACCCTCTGCATACCTTATGAGGATCGTTTCCGCAGATGCCCGCAAAATCAGGAATATATAGTTAAAACAGGCGACAGTATCGCAAAAATAGCTTCAAACAACGGTTTATCCACAGACGATCTTCTTATACTCAATCCAACAAGAAATACTCTTGATTTTTCTATTATCGGCTCCAGAATATGTATAAACAAATAACTACTGATTTTGAAAATTACCGTCAATAGACGTACTATATATATTTGCAAAATATTTGAAACATCAATATTCTCATCATGTCATCTATAAAACACAATGAAAAAAGATGCCAAAGCCAGGTAAAATAAAATCCGCCGAGGCATCTTTGTGTTATATTCATTAATTTACAATCTATTCTGTTGCTTCTTCTTCATCTCCAAAATAATCCACATTAGGCAGCTTATATCTCTCCTGGTATTTATTGAACTTCTCGTTAAATTCTTCGTTACTTTCGTTTTTAATAATATCGAGATACTTATGGGTATCAAACTCATCTTCATTGACCTTAATAATGCAGACTGCAATATTGGAACAGTGATCCGCGACCCTTTCAAGCACGGTAATCATATCTGATAAAATAAAGCCCAGTTCGATAGTACACTTGCCCTCTTTAAGCCTGTGAATATGACGCTGTCTGATCTCTACTGCAAGATTATCTATAACCTGCTCAAGAGGCTCTACCTTTCGTGCTCTATCCACATCCATATCTATAAATACGCCCATTGAACGCCTTACTATCTTTTTTACAGCTTCCATCATTATGGCAAGCTCTTCGGTCGCCTCGCTTGAGAATTTTAAATTCTTATGCTTCATTTCTTCAGCGGCATCTAACAGATTAACAGCGTGATCCGATATCCTTTCAAAATCCCCGATACAATGCATAAGTATCGACTGAGTTCGACTGTCCGCCTGGGACATGGTACTTCCGCTCAATTTTACAAGATATGTACCGAGATCGTCCTCAAATTTATCTATACGCTGTTCCATAGATACAACGTGGTCGAAAACGTTCTTATCGTAATTTTCAGCCACATCTATCGCATTGTATATAGCCTCTTTAGACATTTCCGCCATTCTGACGGTTTCTCTGCGGCAAAGCTCCAAAGCAAAACCAGGCTTGTCCAGAAATCTGTCGTCTAACAGCGAATCGTGGCTGTACTTTTTCGTACCCTGATTCTTCTTTTTTTCTGATTCATCTCTTACGGTAAAATACGCTAACTTTTCCAGTTGATTAGCAAACGGAAGCAGCAAAAAAGTAGCCGCTACATTAAATGCGCTGTGTATTACAGCTATACTTGCAGCTGAAGCCGCCGACTCCAAAAATTCAAAATGTATAATAGAATTAATTATATAAAATACTATCATAAAAGCAAAAGTGCCTATTATATTAAAATACAAATGGACTGCCGCAGCTCTCTTTGCGTTCTTGCTCGCCCCGACGGCAGAAATGATAGCTGTAATACACGTACCGATATTCTGCCCCATAATAATCGGAATCGCTGCGGAATAATTTATAGCTCCAGTCATGCAAAAAGCCTGGAGTATACCCACGGAAGCGGAAGAACTTTGAATAACAGCCGTTAAAACGGCACCCGCCAGCATTCCCATAAAAGGATTTGAAAACATCAGCAGTATATTTCTGAAACTTTCCATCTCTGAAAGAGGCTCTACCGCGTCGCTCATCGCGTTCATACCGAACATAAGTACTGCAAATCCTATAAATATGCTTCCTATATCGCGGTGATTTTCCTTCTTTGACATCATTATAAGAATTACGCCTACGATAGCCAAAACCGGAGAAAATGACGATGGATTCAGCAGCCTGACAAAAAAACTGTCGCTCTGTATACTGTTAAGGCTTAATATCCACGCCGTAATAGTCGTACCTATGTTAGCTCCCATTATTATGCCCACAGCCTGAGATAATTTCATAATGCCGGAATTTACGAATCCGACTACCATTACCGTTGTTGCTGACGACGATTGGATAACCGCTGTAACGCCCGCTCCCAAAATAACCGCCATGAATCTGTTTGACGTAAGACGCTCAAGAAGCCTTTCGAGCTTTCCGCCCGACATCTTGGCGAGCCCGTCGCCGAGAGCTGTCATTCCGTATAAAAACAGAGCCAGTCCTCCTACCATGTTTAACATATCAAAAAACGTCATATAGCACCTCTGCTTATATAAATATTGATGTAGATTTTAAAAATTTCAACATCTTTTGTATGACCGAATATTTTTTCGGACTTCATTGTGATATAATTTAACCCGCAGCTAAATTTATTAATTATCAAAGCTCTTTTAATATTATATTAAAATACTTTACATTAAGAAAGGATTTTTTATGACATTCTTAAAAAATAATTTGGCAGGTATATTACTCTGCATATTAATTGCCGCTCCGTCGGCTTTTTTAGGTTCGATGTTCCCTGTAATCGGAGGACCTGTTATCGCGATCATAGCAGGAATGATAATTACTTTATTTATAAAAGATAAATCAAAACTGCAATCCGGAATCACTTTTACCTCAAAAAAAATCCTGCAGTACGCAGTAATACTTCTTGGCTTCGGACTGAATCTTTCCGTTATATTGCAAACAGGCAAACAATCTCTGCCTATTATAATCATCACGATAGCGGCAGCCCTCATAATAGCTTTTATACTTTTTAAAATCCTTCATATGCCGGGCAGAATATCAACTCTTATCGGCGTCGGTTCTTCCATCTGCGGAGGCTCCGCCATAGCTGCTACCGCTACGGTAATAGACGCTGACGACGAAGAAGTAGCGCAGTCAATATCGGTAATATTTTTCTTTAACGTGCTGGCAGCCATAATATTCCCTACCCTTGGCGCTCAGATCCTGAATTTTGAACATACTTCGGAGGCCTTCGGCATCTTCGCGGGAACCGCCGTGAACGATACCTCCTCGGTAACCGCGGCGGCAGCCACCTGGGACAACATGTTCGGACTCGGGTCGGCGACCTTAGATACGGCTGTGACCGTAAAACTCACGAGAACTCTCGCTATTATCCCAATTACTCTTGCGCTTGCTTTGCTCAGAGCCCGCAAAGAAAAAGGCTCAGCAGGAAATACTTTCAGCTTTAAAAGCATATTTCCGTTTTTTATACTCTATTTTATAGGCGCTTCCGTCATTACAACTGTCTGCCAGAGCCTTATATCGTCGGCAGTCATAACCAGCGGAGCCGCTGTCGCAATTACTGCTTTCTTTGACGCAATGAAACAGCTCAGTAAATTTTTTATAGTAATGGCAATGGCAGCCATAGGTATTAATACCGATATCGTAAAACTAATAAAAACAGGCGGTAAACCTCTGTTTATGGGACTTTGCTGCTGGATAGGCGTAACCGGCACCAGCCTTGCTGTACAGCATTTTACGGGGATATGGTAAAGGATGACACAAAGTTTTTTGTAAATAAATAAGAAAGTCGCCTGCGGCGATTATACATTAAAATTGTAGACTTTCTTGTTATTGCGTCATATCG
>JAAVYD010000162.1 GCA_022790955.1 Bacillota bacterium | reverse complement strand
GCGGAAAAACATCGGCATCGTGCTGCAGGAGCCTTTCCTCTTCTCCAAAACCTTCCGGGAAAGCATTGCCGACGGCGCGGCCCGGGAGGACATTGAGACGGTGCGGCATTATGCCCGCCTGGCTGTTATTGACGACGCCATCGAAAACTTCGCCCAGGGCTACGATACACCTATTGGCGAGCGGGGCGTGACCATTTCCGGCGGGCAGAAGCAGCGGGTAGCCATTGCCCGGATGCTGATGCAGGACACCGCCATTAAAATCTTTGACGATTCCCTCTCTGCTGTGGATATGGAGACAGACGCGAAAATCCGCCATTCCATTAAGGAGAACGTCCATGGCACCACCATCCTTATCGCCCACCGCATCACTACCCTCATGAACGCCGACCAGATTCTGGTGCTGGACAGAGGCAAGGTGGCCCAGATGGGCACACATGAAGAACTTTCCCAGCAGGAGGGCATTTACAAGCGCATTTTCGACATGCAATCGGCAACGTGACGTTGCATCCGAGACGCGCAAGCGTAACGCTTGACCTAAGACGCGGGGGACGTGGATAAAATTTTTCGCTGCGGAATGATATTCCGCGCTTACGTAAGCCCTCGCGTGCCCAACGCACTTTCAAAAGTTTTTCGATCAAACCTTTTTCCAAAAAGGTTTGCAGGGTGTGGGACGGAGTCCCACGACCGTACAGAGCCGTGCGGAAAGCACGGGAAGGTAAAGGCGACAGTCCGGTGGACTGTCGCCTTGTAGGGAACACCTGGTAAGGGTTTTCCTGTGGGGATTTTTCCCGAGGGGAAAATCTCCGGCCCGGAAAGAGCGCGAGAAAACCACTGCGAGGGGTTTTCTCGCAGGATGCCCACTAAAAGCAAAACCTGAAAAGGAGACTTACCATATATGAAAAATCAAAATACAGAAAGAAAGGAAAAGTTTTCGTCGCTGAAAACCTGGGCCAAGCTGCTGCCCTTTTTGCGGCCCTACCGGGGGCTGATGGCAGTGGTTATCGCCACTATGCTGGTAAATGCGGCGGTAGACATCTGCTACCCCCTCTTGTCCGGGTACGTGGTAGACCGCTTTGTCACCCCCAGGACTACAGAGGGCATAGCCGGATTTGCGGTTGTATATATGCTGGTGGTGCTGCTGCAGATGACCTGCACCATCGTATTTGCCCGGTCAGCCCTGAAGGTGGAAATGTACTTGGGCCGGGACTTGAAAAAGACCTTGTTCACCCACCTGCAAACCCTCAGCTTTTCCTATTATAACACCACCCCTGTAGGGGTTATTATGGCCCGGGTGATGAGCGACACCAACCGTATCGGCGGCGTGTTCGCCTGGAGCCTGGTGGACATCTTCTGGAGCCTTGCCTATGTGCTGGGGTGCATGGGGGTTATGCTGTTTATC
>JAAVYD010000030.1 GCA_022790955.1 Bacillota bacterium | reverse complement strand
TACGGAGTATTTTTTTCCAGTTTTTCCGACTGGCCTATTAAAAGATATCCGCCATTGTTTGTGGCATTGTAGAAACGTTGCACCAGCTGTGCTTTTGTTTCAGGTTCAAAGTATATCATTACGTTACGGCAGAAAATTACATCAAATGGAATCTTAAATTTAATCGGATCCATTAAATTAAATTCTCTGAATATAACATTTTTACGTATTTCCGGTATAAACGTGTACGAATTGCCTGACTGCTTCATATATTTTTTCATCCATACATCCGGAATATCTTTAATTTCATCCCTGGTATAAGTTGCCGCCTTCGCTATCGACATCACATGATTTGAAATATCCGTTGCCAGTATGCGCAGATCCCACTGGTTCCTGCGGGCTCCGAAATAATCAAACATTATCATCGACAGCGTGTAAGGCTCCTGACCGCTTGAACAACCTGCGCTCCACACGCTCAACGACTTTTTTGCACTGTATTTCGCCTCAAGTTCTGGAAGTATAGTATCCTTAAAAAGCTCGAAATGAGCATTTTCACGCATAAAATACGTGTGATTCGTGGTCAGCCTGTTCACTACGATTCTGAGATCTTTCTGATCCGCTCTGCCGCTCGTTATATAATCTACATATTCTGTAAAATTTTTAAACTTGCCGGAATTCATTATTGAATTGAGTCTGTTTTGGATCAGGTGTTTTTTATTGGTTAAGTTTATGCCGTATTCTTTCAGCATATAACTGGTTAATTTTTTAAAATCCGCTTCATTAACGTCAAACATTATTGTTGAAGCCCTTTCTATTTTTTTATTAATTCTTCTATATTTATTATCAAATGTACTGTATCGTGTATTTTTGCCATTCCTTCTACCAGATCCTGATGTTTGCTTACAGGCGGCGAACTGATTTCAGCCTCTGAAATATCTACCATCTGCGATACGCTGTCTACAAGAACGCCTAAAAATATACCGTTTACATCCATAACTATAATACAGGTTTCAAACGTAAATTCCGTGTGCGATCTGCCCATTCTCAGACGTATATCCATAATAGGTATGATCTGACCTCTTAAATTTATAATACCGCTTATATAAGACGGCAGTTTGGGAAGTCTTGTAATGGAATAACCCATTATTATCTCGCTTACAAAATCAGCGTCTATTGCATAGTACAGACTGTCGGAACAAAAAGTCAGAAACTTTTTTGAATTTTCGTCTGCTTCATATTCGAGATCGTTGTTTTCAAAATCCATTTCAAATGCTTCGTTAGATGCGTTGCTCATTTCATACCTCCTTAAAATGCTGAATTTACGGTCGCGTTATAAAGGCTTAACGGATCTATGATTATGCTGATATTTCCGTCGCCTATAACCGTACAACCTGAAACGCCGTAATTTTTTACGTCGAAATCGTTCAGATACTCAGGCAAAGGCTTTACTACGATCTGCTGCTCTCCAATAAGATTATCGACAAACAGACAGAACGTCTTTTCATCCGCTTCGAGCCACATTACTATGCCCTCGCTCACATCCTGCACCTCGGTTTCTATGTCGTAATATTCGTGCAGCCTTACGAGAGGATAGAAATTATCTTCTTTCTGCAGCATTTCGCCGCGCTTTTCATCGTAAATTATATCCTCCTCGGTTATCTTAAACGAGCTCTTTATATTTGCGATAGGAATAGTGAACGTGATATCTCCGACGTTGATAAGCATGCCGTCTACAATAGCGAGCGTAAGCGGAATCTTGAACACAGTAGTCATGCCCTCGCCTTCCTCGCTTGTGATGGTTATAGTTCCTCCAACTTTTTCTATATTCTTTTTTACAACGTCCATTCCGACGCCTCTGCCAGAAAATTCTGTAACTTCTTTCTTCATGGAAAAACCCGGAAGCAGCAGCATATTCAGGATTTCTTTTCTCGAATATTCGCTTTCTGGCTTAGTAAGCAGACCGTTTTTCTTTGCCTTAGCCAAAACAGCCTCGGAATTTACACCCTTGCCGTCATCGGATATGGTTATTATTACCTCGCTTCCCGTATGCTGAGCAGAAAGGGTTATAGTTCCTTCCGGATCTTTACCCGCGTTTATACGATCCTGCGCGTCGGTTTCTATGCCGTGGTCCATAGAATTACGAACCATATGCATAATAGGATCTCCTATGCTGTCCACTATGGTTTTATCCACCTCGGTATCCGCGCCTACTGTAACCAGACGAGCTTTCTTATTAAGCTTCTGGCTCATGTCACGTACTATACGCGTCATTTTCTGGAATGTGCTTGAAACCGGCACCATTCGTATGGACATCGCCGTATCCTGAAGTTCGTCTGTGAGTTTTCTCAGCTGACGCGCGGCTGAAGTAAAGCTGTCGGACTTAAAACCTACCAGATCAGGGCACGAAGTTACCATTGATTCAGTAATAACAATCTCACCGACTATATCTACCAGCGCGTCGAGTTTTGAAAGATTTACGCTTATTAAGCTCTGCTTGCTGCCGCCTGAAGCTTTATTCTTTTCCTTATGAACTTCTTTTTTCTTATCGTCTTCTGCTGCGGCTGGAATCTCGTTCTTTTCCTGCACAGGCGCTGCCTGCTGCGGCTGACTTTCAGCCTGGGATTTTTCGCTTTCGGCAGCCTTAGGCTTCTCCTCGGCTTTTTCTCCGGAAAGATCCGCTACAAAACTTTCGTATGTCCTTACATTTACAGAAGTGCTTACGATATCCAACGCCAGTTCCTGATCGTGGGAAGATTTCATTCCGACAACAAAACCGTGATCTATTATGTAATTGGATGTAGTATTATCGCTTTCTATTTCCTTAGGATAGACAACAAAATCTTCGCATACTTCTCTGATCGAATTTACTATCATAAAAGCTCTCAGATTTTCCATGCCCAGACCTTCGTCAAAGAATACCCTGATAGCGTATTTATGTTCTTCATCAAGACCTTCTGAAGTAGATGCTTCGCCCTCTGCAGCGCCGGCTTCTTCGCCCTGCGCCTTTTCCTCTGCGCCCGAAATCAAATTCAGCACTTTCTCAATATTATCTGTTATCTCAGATATATCTTCTGTTAGAGATTCATCGTTTTCTACTTTCTCTATCTCCGCTTTCATAAAATCGCTGGCCTTGAACAGCATATTAAACAATTCTCGGCTGTGCTCGTGATCCATTCCGTTTTCGCGTATGAAAAAAAACAAATCTTCGATTCTGTGGGCGACCGTCATAAGAGAGTCGAACTGCATCATTGCGGAAGAACCCTTTAAAGTGTGCATGATACGGAATATAGTATTAATATCATCCTCACTGAAAGAATCTTCCTGTTCTGCTTCCAAAAGAATTCCGTCTAATTGTTCAACTAACGAGTTTGATTCAAAAAGATACATGTCAAGCATGTTCTGCATACTGTTGTCCATTGATAT
>JAAVYD010000029.1 GCA_022790955.1 Bacillota bacterium | reverse complement strand
TTCCTTAACTTCGATTTCCTTGCCATCCTTATCCTTAACAGTGATAGTTCCAACTTTGTAACCTTCGTCAGGAGTAGCTGTGATAGTTACAGTGTTGCCCTTAGAAGCGTTCTTAGGACTTACAGTAATCTTACCGTGGTCAATGCTTGAAGGAACTGTAACTGTGTATGTAGTAGCGGAAGAACCGCCGCCACCTCCACCGCCGCCGGAGCTGGAAGGTGGAGTATATGAACCGCCATTTGCAGTAACATCAATAACGTTACCTCCAATAGTCAGTTTTACAGTCTTATTCTCATCTTTTAATTCCTGACTTAAAGCAAATTTAATATTCTTTTTCTCACTTGGAGTAGCTGTTGCATCTGCACCAGTTAATTCTTTCAGAATTGTAATTGTTCCGTTATTTTCAACTGCATCTACTGCTGCCTGAAGAGTCGCATAATAATCATCAGCGCCTATCTGAGCTACAGATGGATTTTCAGCAGTAATAGTGAATGGACTGAAACCATGCTTAGCTGTGAATGTTAATTTTTTAGTAGTACCATCAACTTCACCAGGGTATACATTCTTATTATCATGATTTACCCATGCACTGCTACCTAAAGCTGTTGCAAATGCTGTAGGAAGTGGTAATGTAACTTCTACAGGAACTGTTACCTTTAATGGCTGTTCATTTCCTTTTTTAATAGCATTTACTCCCTCTTCAGCATTATTTTTATAAGCGTCTGTAGTTAAAACAACCTGACAAACATACTCTAAATTATATGTAATGCTTGTAGTTGCATTTTGTTCATCAACTTTAGCGCCAGTGATATTAATATTAATCTTTGGCAGAACTACAGGAATAAGCTCATCTGCAGTAACTGTACTACCAGCAAATACTTGTAATTTACCTAATTCCGTAGCATCCGCATCTACTATTTCAACACTATCTGCTACTTCTTTACTCTTTTCAGCTATTTCATTTTTAAGAACATCTGTATTATCTACAGCAATACCGCCGCCATTGCTAATTGCAGTTGCTGCTTCATCTGCTGCTGCACCTTCTTCTTGAGTCATGCCAGTCTTATCAACTTCTATAGCACCGCCGGTTGTATTAACTACAGGTGGTAATTCCGGATCAGTAGGTTCACCAGGACCAGGTACTTCGCCGCCGTCTTTACTTATAGTAACTGTTATATTATATATTTCAGTTTTAACTTCACCGGTTTTGAATGTTACAGTTCCTATTTTATCTGTAGTGCTGCTGCAATTAACAGTTATTTCAACTTTTGCCGTTACTCCTTTATCTATTTCTGCTGATGTCAGAGCAGGTCCAGTTGTAACTTTAGTAGGTGTCAAACCTTCTCCAGAAACTTCTGCACCATCTATTCCAGCTGTGGTTGTTGTAACTACTATTGTAGCTGATTCTAAATCAGCCTTAGTAACGGTAATCGCTGCTGATAATTTATCACCATCTGCTTTTGATTCTGCAACGGAATAACCTTCACTGGTACTTCCAACAACAATAGCTCCGCCAGTTGTAGCCGCTTCCTGCGGTGAAACACCGGCATCATCGCCAGCTGCAAATGCCATTGCAGGCGTTAATGTCAGTACCATACATATGGATAGTATGACTGACAATATTTTACTTCGCATATTCTATATCCTCCTTTACTCGCATAATTAATTGTAATAGTTTGGCATAATGCCAAACCACTTTTGGTATCAAAAGGTGTACTTTTTGATAGCCGACCTCTGATTTAATATAGCACACATAAAAAATTTTTTCAATGTTTTAACACGAATTTCACTATATTTAAGGATATTGTGAATTTTTGTTTTTGTTATAATACAATTATCAAAATACCCCTGTTTTGATAATCCTCGTTCTGTTCTTCGTATTTCTTACATTATCGTATCTGCGTTTAACTAAAATATACATTAATAAAATACTTATTTTTATTAATAAATATAATACCCTGAACAAAGAGCTATGCTTAGTCCAGGGCATTTATTGGTTTTCTTTATTTATATTTCCAATTAAACCGACGCAGTTTTCTCGATTTCTATTATCTGCTCCACTTCCTCCGCACTCTTTTCTAACACATCCGCTATCTGTTCTAATTCATAGCCTTTTTTATACATTCTTATAATAACCTTAACTTCACTCTGCATTTTGCCTTTTTCTATCCCTTCTGTTATTCCCTGCACTATTCCTTTTTCTATTCCCTGCAAAATTCCTTCCGTTATCCCTCTTTCTTTTATTCCCTGACTCAAATTACACATTTGTTCTACTTCCTTTCTTATTCCATCTTTTCCCGGTATATCAAATTCTTCATTAATAATACTCAGTTTCTCTTCAACGGATAAATCTATCGAAAATAATGCTCCCAGCAGACGGTGCAGTTCGTATTTATCTTCATATTCAGGCAGTTTATTAGATAATCCTATCAGTACGATATTCAATAAATCGAGCTTTCTCACCCAGTCATACGCGCCAATCAGTTTATCATTTACGAGATGTACATAATTCATGCTGTTATCATTCATATTCATACATATCCAGATCGAAAAAACGCGTTTTATATCATCATAATTTGTATTCGTAAAATCCCGTTCTTTCTGTGATGAAATCAATCTGCTGACATAAAAAACAGCCCTGTTTACTACATTATATTCCATTGGCACATCTTTCTGCGCTTCAACGTTTATTATCATCTGTGAAATTCCATCTCTCATGCGCACATAAAATACAATATCGAATTTTATCAAACCTTCATTAATCTCTATATTTTCCGAATTAAATCCAACTACTCTCTGACCACGCCTATTACTCACTGAATTAGTAACCCCCGGTTCTACCGGAATTATACTTATATAGGGTTCCCCTTCAATATGCTGCGCAGCTTCACTAACTTTCAATTCTCTAAATTCATCTACTGTATTTATTAATATATATGCGAGAATATATTTATGACTTAACAAACGTTTTGCTTTTTCATCATATTGAGCTTCTTTATCCGATGCATTTAACGCAGTTTCTATTTCTGTGTCCATATTCAATTCCTCTTGCAGATATTATAAAATCTTCTTGAACCTTTTTATCTTTCAGGAATATTTTACCATATTTTAATTTTATCTGCAAGCGCCTGGACATTTTTAATTACAAATATTTACTGTCTTTCTCCATGCATGATTATTTTATAAATACCGTTAAAAATCACCTGCTGTCAAATTTTGTTCTTATGTTTCATTAGTATATATCATTTTTAACTTATCGTATCCGACTATTCTAAGTTACTTACGTTAAATTCTTAAAAACACTTTTATTAGAAAATATAAATAAACTCCAATATAATTATATCTTCATTTACTCAAAAAGTAAATTTATATGTTCGATAACACTTTTTATATGAACGCAGTCACCCTCATTAATATATAAAATAATATTGATAACACACTGCTGCATTTTTATAGATGATCTGCAGATCTATTCATCGCCGTTAAACGATTTAATAGCTTTTACAATGTATTCCGCCATTCCGCTGCCATACTGCATGTCCAGTTTTTCCGCTGAATCTTTTTGCTGATACATCTCTGCCAAAACCATTAATACAGCTCTTTCTTCCCCTGACTGGGTAAATTGTTCCATTACAAATCCCAATTCGCCTATTAACGATCTAACTGCGTAGTCTGTTACCTCAATCCTCTGCTCTTTCTGTTCTCTAAGACGCTCAAAAATATCTTCGAGCCGATTAGCATACGCTCTGCTTATCCGGGATTTTGCCGGACAGCTTATAAATTCAATAACCGGTTCTTTGTTTCCATACCATTCCATAATTTTTGCCGTCTGTTTCTGTACAGACCTGCCCGACATGTTTTCAATATATTTTTCCTTGTAATCTTCAATATCTTCAAATCCTTCGCTCAACAGCTTTAACTGTTCGTCAGACATATTATATATTATTTCATCAAACACTTCTTCAATCTCTGTTCTGTCAAATATTTTAAAATCCATGTTATTTCCTCCATTTAGAATGTCGTTAATACTGCTTATCAAACGTTCTATTCGTTTTTTCTTCAGCTCCAATATCTTTTTCTGCTTTTTTAATATCTCCCTTCTATCAAAATCAGGATTTTCTATTATGATTTTTATCTTTTTTAAAGAAAGATCAAATTCACGCAGGAACAATATCTGTTGTAATTTTTCTAATGCTTTATCGTCATAAAGCCGGTATCCCGCTTCACTGAATCCCGACGGCTTTAACAAACCGATTTCATCGTAATAATGAAGCGTGCGCACGCTGATGCCGGTCAAAACCGCTACTTCTTTTACTGTTCTCATTTTGCGCCTCCTGTTCTGATACGATCAGTTTAAGCTATCACGCAGCGTAAGAGTCAAGGGGGGAATAAAAAAAACATCCACTTAGTGGATGCCTTTTTACTCATATATTAAATTTTCCTTAAATCATTACCGACCGTAAATTTTAAACATACTGCCTTAAAATCTCATCAAGATGATTTTCCCAGACGTTCGCATCGCTGTACTGTTCTACTTTTGACTTAAAATGCTCTATACGCGAAGCCGGTACAGAACTTATCTGCGAAAGCTCCTCTATATAGCCGTAACGCCTGACAAGCTGATACAAACGCTGTTCTTTTTCTGAAAGATTAAGCACATCGTCTATTTTTTTCAGCATCTCCTGTTTATGCGTTCCTATCTTACCGCCTACCGAACCTACAAGATTTACAATATGATCGCTGACAATCGTAACCTCCGGATGTTCGATTCCCGCTATAAGCTGCCTGATTTCGCCCAGTTTTTCTATATCGGTACACGGCTCAAATTCGCCTTTTCTGTACATATCATACATTTCAGATTCAACTTTCAGCACGAAAGTCCGTAACCTTACAAAATCCGGATTTACCTGATTTACAACATAAGCTGTCTGCTCGGCGTTTTCCGCTGAAAACTCCCTGCCGCCTATTCCCGGCATGAAATAAATCGAAAGCTCTATTCCGGCTTCCTTTACTTTCCGTCCGCCTTCTATCTGCTGCTGCTGAGTAAGACCTTTATTTATAAGATTCAGCACATTATCTGATCCGCTTTCAAATCCTGTATGGATACGATCGAGTCCGCTCTCTCTGAGAAGTTTAAGCTGATCTACGGAATAACGCGCCAGAGTTTCTGCTCTGCCGTACGTCGTTATCCTTTCTATCTGCGGAAATTTCTCGCGCAGATAAAACAATACGTTGGCTAATTTTTCCGGTTTTAGCGCTATTGAGTTTCCATCCTGTAGAAATACTGATTTTCCACCGTTAGCCAGCCAGTTATATACCATATAAAAACACGACAGCTCATCCTGATTCATTTTTTCAAGAGTTCCATACAGATTCGCCTTATCCATATTGCCGTTTGAATCTATACAGGAAGCAAGCAAATCCCTAAAATATACCATATTA
The DNA here is from genome assembly GCA_022790955.1 of Bacillota bacterium. Classification (GTDB taxonomy): domain Bacteria; phylum Bacillota; class Clostridia; order Peptostreptococcales; family Anaerovoracaceae; genus JAAVYD01. The sequence goes on along the minus strand of JAAVYD010000029.1, from coordinate 3,509 downwards.
TCTATATTCTGTTTTATATGTTCCGGCTGAAGAATCCTGAACGCTCCGCCGCGATATACCACACAGAATTTGCACTTATTCCATGTACATCCGCGCGTTATCTGAAGCAGCAGACTGTTAGCCTCGCTTGGCGGTCTGATTGGACCGACGTCAAAAGATCTGTCCTGCATGTTTATACCTCCGCTTCTGTTTTTGAATCAGCCGATTTAAAATCATCGTCTTTTATAATAGAATCTCTTAAATTATTAATATGCTCAATTGAGTATTTGCGTGATTCTTCTGAATTTCTCGCTTCTATGTTTGTTAAGATTCTTCTATGTTCGTTTACTACATCTTCGGCACGCTTAATAGATTTAAAATAAATATACCTGAACCTAAGCACCTGCTCCTGAAGATTAAACAGAATATTAATGAGATACGGATTTCTGCTGCCCTGAGTTATCAGATTGTGAAAAAGCATATCTGTCTGTATAAGTTTTTCCTGATCGCCGCTTGCTAATGCTTTTTCATATTCAGCATTTACTTTTTTTATCTTTTTTATTTCATCGTCATTCATATTTTCCGCAGCAAGAAAAGTTGCCAGCCCTTCAAGAGGTTCTCTGACAATAAGCATATTTTCCAGATCATCTGCTGAAATATCCGATACATAAGCGCCCTTGCGCGGTTCAATAGTTACAAGATTATCCTTTTCTAACTGTCTTATTGCTTCTCTCACGGGAGTCCGGCTCACGCCCATACTATCCGCCAGATCTATCTCCATCATTCTCGTACCAGGTCTGATCTTCCCAGTCATAATCAACATACGCAATTCTTCATAAACAAGTTCTCTTAACGGTTTATGCTCCTGCATATTGATGTTAAACATGCGCCACCTCTCTCTATACACACGCCGAGCTTTTCTGCAAACCGTGTGCAGCAAACTAAATACTTACATTATATTATTATAGACTAATTGTACTGTGTATACAAGATTCAAACGCAATTAAATGTCGCTTCATAAAGTTTTCACGCAAATAATGTCATAATTTTTCCCTGAAAATTCCTTTTGTAAATACTCCAATAAAACATCCGCCTCGCTTTTATCCGAAAACAGAGAAAAAACAGTCGGACCGCTGCCGCTCATCATAGTCGTTTCGGCATTAAACTTTAACATCTTTTCTTTAAGTTGATTAACAACATCATGCCTTCTCAGGGTAACGCTTTCTAACACGTTAGCCATTCCACGGCTTATTTTTGACATATCACCCGATTTTATGCCGGAAATAACGAGCTGCGTATCTGGATGCGCGATGCTTTTTTCATCAATACTATCATAAGACTTATAAACCTCAGCAGTGGATACTCCTATATCTGGTTTTGCAAGAACCGTCCAGGCTGAAACGGTGGGAAGCGGAGTTAGAATCTCGCCTATACCTTCAGCCAAAGCGCACGCTGAACCGCCCGAGATTCCTAACTCAGGATAATGAGCCGCTATCGACATAATGCAGAATGGAACATCCGCCCCGATTTTTTTGCCGAGCCTGCAAATCTCATCCAGCGATAAATCGAGCCTGAGCAGTTTATTCAAAGCAAGCAGAACGCCTGCGGCATTTGAACTGCCTCCCGCAAGACCAGCGGCGGCGGGAATATTTTTTTTAATATTAATATTAATGCGAACAGCGCTACAATTTTCAGCCTGCTGCGCAGTATGACCCTCTTGTTCAAACAGCCTGATTACAGCGTTGGGATACCGCTCTAATATGATCTGAACCGCTTTGTAAGCTGTATTTCCTGAATCAACAGGAATATCTGCTTTGTCAGCGGACAGAGCAATTTCTGCATAAAACTTATCGTTAACATTAAGTACATTTTGCATGCAGTACGCATTTTCTTTCTGTATTTTCTGCGGTTTTATCTCGATTGTTACCTCATCCCACAGGTCTATTGCCTGCATAACCATGCTGACTTTATGATAGCCATCTGATCTTACGCCTGTAACATCTAATGAAATATTTATCTTCGCATATGTATTTAATTTAATTGAATGCATATTAACCTCAAATATTATAAAAAAACTGTGCTAAACATATATAATCTAAAACTAACTTTAAATATCTATCTAAATTCTCCGAGCAATAGCTCAAAAGAAATTTTTAATTCTATGAAAACTTACTGTATAATAAAATTATAATACTTTCAATTTATTGATGATTTCAATAAATATTTCTGTATTATTCTTTAACTTATAAATCCTAAATTAAATAAAAACTATTAATATAACAAAATCGTATCCGCTGATTTTCTTTCATAAACAAATATATTTATATTCTAATAATATTATATATCCCAAAACACATATTCACAAGAAATTAACGTGCTGTCTTAGGGCAGCAGATTTTAAATACTACTGCCCTTATTTGATACAAACCCCAGAAAATCTATCATTATTCGCCGAACCGATTCATCTAATACTTCACAATCCTTATATTAATGCAACTCAATTTATACGAATAATATGCTGTTATTATATAAACTCACGATATATTTTCCTGCGATAATTATATGTATCTTTATTTAATTCTGCGTTCAGTTTATTAATAATAATCCTGATATTATCATTAAACCCCTTATACGCACCTGAAATACGATCTTATTTAAACATTTATTTCAGCAGCATCGCTTTTTCATAAAGCTCCGCTTTGTAACGAAACGTAGAAAGAGGCATACCGCATTCTCTGACGGCCTCAGTCCCTGTAATAATTCCGCTTTTCCATCTCTGGTAAATATTACTGAAATCACGGGGCAAAGTTTTAGGCGGCCTGCCAAATTTAACTCCCCTTGCTTTAGCCGCTGCAATTCCTTCAGCCTGCCGCTGCCTTATATTTTCGCGCTCGTTTTCCGCCACGAAGGACAGCACCTGCAGTACAATATCGCTAAGAAACGTCCCCATAAGATCTTTGCCGCGCCTGGTATCAAGAAGCGGCATATCCAGCACCACAATATCAACGCCTTTATCCTTTGTCAGTATTCGCCACTGCTCCAGAATTTCGGTATAATTTCTGCCGAGCCTGTCTATGCTTTCAATATACAGAAGGTCGTCTTTTCTGAACTTCCTCACCATTCTGCGATATTGCGGACGCTCAAAATCCTTGCCTGACTGTTTATCCATAAAAATATTTTTCTTAGGAATATCAAGCTCTTTAAGAGCGATCAGCTGCCTGTCCGCGTTCTGATCCCGACTGCTGACACGGATATAACCATAAATATTGCACATCTTTTTCCTCCTTGTATAATGAATTTAGGTTGTTCGAGGGATACCTATAAACCCTCAGACCTGCTTCTTTACATCTCCAGTCTGATAGGAGATAATAGTTTTATTAGATTGAGAGGATGATCGTTGCCTCCTTGAGCGGCTCTGCTCGTACTTGAAAGACTGATCCCTCTCTCTAATAAGCTTTCCGCGTATGAGTTGGATGTTGGTTGCCGCATGGCTTCTCTCCGTATTTAGCACAAGGCAGCGGCGCTTATTA
>JAAVYD010000028.1 GCA_022790955.1 Bacillota bacterium | reverse complement strand
GTTATTGATAACATTAAATACTATTTATTGATTATAATACTGCTAAAACATGCCCATTTAATATCACAACGGATTAATATTATATATATTTAAACAAACTCTTATTTTTTGTAAACATAAAAAGGAAAGCCCGACCTTAAATGAGATCAGTCTTTCCCGATATTTTTATGAAATATTAATATTTACGATCTGCCCATCAAAAGCAAATCCTGACAATCATTTTTTCATCACCTTTTCAAATATAAAAAATTCTTCCTCCGCCTGATTTATATCACCGTTTTCTTTTGATCTCATATTAGGATCCTGATGATATTTATTGTAAAACTCTGTAATATGAAAACCGCAGTCATTTACATAAAAATGAATATTGCGTTTTTCGAAGTACGGCGTTCCCAGCCGCCACACTTTCGTTTTCGGATATCGTTTTTCAATAGCTTTCCATGCAGCTCCTCCGATTCCTCTGCCCTGATTTTCCGATGAAATATACAGCAGATCCACAGAATTATACTGAGTTTCACTGTTTATATTTACAACAACTCCGCCTGACCGTTCTCCTGCAGCCATAATATAATACGCTTCTGCTCCGGGAGCGTTAAGCGATTCCATAATATCCTCATCCGGCGGAATCTCCTCAGATAGACTTTCGTCTATCTGACTGGCCGCTTCAGTAAATACCTGTTTAAGTTCTTTTTTAAATTTTGAAAATTCAATTTTCCTTACAGGTTCAAGCGTGATTTTTATCTCCGTAAATTTATCTGTCAACATTCTCACCCTCTTTTAATTTACTGGGAAACGTCAGCTTAATATTAAATATATTATCCCGATCATCTATCTCGCACGTCCCCCGCATCTGTTTCATCATATTTTTAATATTTTCAATTCCTATATTAGTACTTTCCGATTTTTTTTCCGACTGAATGTATGTATTTTTAAAACTCAGCTTTATGCAGTTATTATCGTATTTTATATTAATAGCTACCTTTTCCGATATATCGGCATATTTTACGATATTAGAAGCGATGTTATCGAATATCCGGCTTATATATTCGGAATATACTCTGAGTCCGGCTTCTTTCCATTTCAAATCCGCATCTACAAAAAATCCCTTCTGCTCCAGATATCCGCACATTTCCGATAAAGGATCATAGAATATCATTTCAGCATCTTTTTCACCATCGAGCTCAATTTCCGTTTCGCTGCTTATGAGAGCGTATTCAAACAGATTATCCGTAAGCCGTTTCATCTGATGAGTTTTTTTATTTATCTTTTCGGCGTATTCGCGCATTTCCTGTTCGTTTTTATATTTTCCCTGATTTAAAATATCCGAATATATCATTACCGACGTCAACGGAGTACGAAGATCATGAGACATTTCCGTAATCATTTTCTGATTTGCCTTTACCAGATGAGCTTCTTTTTCAACATGCTCCTTAAACGATCTTCGCATATCGTCAAGTCCTTCTGCAAGGGCGGACAGCTCATTTTTGCCGTACACTGTTATCTTATAGTCAAGATTTCCGCTTTCAAGTATTTCTATCTCTTTTCCCAACGTCTGTATATACTTTATTATCCGTCGTATCCCTGCCATCACTATTCCTAAAAATAAAAGAAACGACAACAGGATAATCGAAATAGTCATATACATGTAAACCTGATAACGATACATGCCGGAAATCAATACATAGGCGGTTCCATCCTGAAATTTTACTTCATAATACGACGCCCATTCGTAATAATCCGCTTTTACCCCTTCTTCCCATATTTCATCTTTGTTCGGATAATCCGAATCAAAAACCAAAATATCATCTTTATATATCTGAACGGATATGACTCTCTGCCTTTTTACCCAATCAATGAGCTTTTGCGTATCCCGCGTTGACATTTGTCTGCTTTCTATTTCCTGCTTCAAATCCGTAATATATCCATTATTTTTTGATTCCTCATGAGATTCATAATATGAATCTATAAATAATCCTGCAAGAGAATTTGATATCGCGCCGAAGATACCGGATATCAAAGCTGCGAATATCAATAGCTTCAGAAGCTGAACATAAATGGAATTTTTTTTATCTGCCATGCAGTTCAAATTTATACCCCTTTCCCCATACTGTTTTTATAATCTCAGGTTTTTTAGGATCTTTCTCGATCTTAACGCGCAAATTTCGTATATGAACCATCACAGTATTGCTGCAATTATAAAAATAAGGCTCATTCCATATTTTTTCATAAATATGCTGGGCAGAAAATACTCTTCCGGGATTGCGCATCATCAGAAGCAATATATTATATTCTATATTGGACAGCTCTTTTTCTTCACCATTCATATGAACTTCATTAAACCCTTCGTTAATTTTTACACCCGACAGTTCAATAAACTTTTCTTCTATTTCCTCTGATTCTTCCACTTTGCCTTTATACACCTGATACCGCCTTAACAGCGCCTTTACCCTTCCGAGCAACTCGGAATAAGAAAAAGGTTTCGTAAGATAATCATCGCCGCCTGCTATCAGACCGATCAATTTATCCGACTCCTGAGATTTAGCTGTAAGGAATAAAATAGGAACAATGGAGATTTTTCTGATCTCTTCGCAGGTACGCAACCCGTTCATTCCGGGCATCATTATATCTAAAATCACAAGATCGGTTTTTTCATCTAATATATCAAGTCCTTGCTGTCCTTCACATGCTTCTTTTATATAATAACCCTCGTTTTCCAGCAAAATACGGATTCCTTCCCGTATATCATCGTCATCTTCAATAATCAAAATATTTGACTTTCTCATATCTACGAATCTCCTTTTACTTTTTCTCCGATGCTTTCACCTGCTCTCACTTGAGTTTCCCTGCCTTCTGCCGTATTTAATACAATATCCACATACGGAATAACTTTATTCTTTTCAAATAGCATCAATATCGTAGAACCTCCAAACTCGAAATAACCTTTTTCTTCTCCTTTGAAAACTTCCTTTTCTCCATGTTCATGATTATGTATCCTGCCGACCAGCATCGCTCCGATTTCCATTTGAATTACTTTTCCGAAATTCACAGTATTTATCTGCGTATATGTTCTCGTATTCTGAACATAAACCGGATATTTATCACAAGCTGCCGGACGAACGCAGTGCAAAATTCCGTTAATATCTTTATTTATGTTTTTATATCCATCATCTATATAGCAATATCTGTGATAATTTTGTGGTTCTAAGCGAAAAACAAAACATTTTCCTTCGTTGTAGATTTCTGACGGAAAACTTTCTCCTAAAAGTTGAGAAAGATCGTATTCACAATTTTTAATATTATAACGGCTAACGCTGTCGATATTATAAACACTCAGATATCCATCGCATGGACTTATCAATATCGATGTATCCCGATCGATATCTATATTCTGTTTTTTTCTTATAAAAAAAGAATTAAACGAACTATATTCCTCGGTTTTATATTCAGACATATCTATACCGTGCTTTTTTATATAAAACGGAATAATTGCTTTAGATAAAGAAGAATCCAGAAATTTTCTTACAATATTTGACAATTCCGGTTTCGTAAAAATTTTCAATAAAATCCTGCCTGCGCAGGTTCCATATAAAAACCGAATAAGCACATTTTCTTTATTATACATTTAAAATAAATCCCATATTATCTTTATAAACTCCGCAGTTCCTGCAGATATAATTACGATCTTGCCGACGAGCTCAGGCTTTTTAATTTTTATTGGCAGTAAAAATGCTGCCGATACCGCTATAAGCGCGACGGGAAAAACAATACCGGCGTTTAATTTACCAGCACTGCATAATATATATAGTAAAGGAAGTATCAACGCTATTGAAGTAACAGGAAGTCCTTCATACCATTTCCTTCCTGTACCGCTGCTTTCCTGCCGCTGCTCTTCCGTAACATTAAAGTAAGCCAAACGTATTAACGCGCACAGTACAAAAATTCCTCCTGCAAACATTCCCTGATAATTATCGGCAGCAAAACAATAAACGAATACCGCAGGAAACAAACCGAAACTGACTAAATCGCTCAGCGAATCTATTTGTATACCAAAACGTTTTTCGTCCATGCTCCTTTCCTTTGTTGACGCTAATTTTCCGTCAAACATGTCGCAAAATCCTGCGATTATAAGGCACAACAAAGATTCCTGAAATTTACCATTAATCGCGCATATACTTCCGGCAAATCCGATTAACATTCCAATATATGTTAAAACTACCGTATAATTATAATAACCTAACAATTTTACTTCCTTAACCCTGAAAATTTCTTTTGCCGCCGATATTTCTTCCAGATCTGAAATCGCTTCTTTTGTAAATATCTTTTCCATTGCAAACTCTCCTGTAAATCTATCATGCTGCAGCTTTAAAAAACAAGCTATACAATAAAATGCACCACGGTTTTCCCAGCACGATTATCCATATAAACGTACTGGCTCTCATTTTTGTCAATCCCGAAAAATAACAAAAAAAATCGTCGGGGAACAATGGCAGCAAGGTAACTAAAAACAGCACTGCATTATATGATTTTTTATCGGCTATCCACGATGACCATTTTTCATAGTTTTCTTTTGAAAATATATTTTTTACTATACTGACTCCGTATCTTCTCGCAAGAAAAAACGCTATAATCGATCCTGCCGATATTCCGATATAATTGCATAAAAACCCTTTGATACTTCCGAAAAGAACCGCACCTGCCGCGCAGCCGAGAAAACCCGGAAGTACAGGTATCACAACCTGCAGAGCCTGTATCATCGTCAATATTAACGGTGCGAAAATCCCAAAGCCTGCTATATAATCCTGTAACGTATGCACAGAATCGAATTTTCCATCAAAATATGCTTTCAATAAGAATAGTATTAAAACTAAACATAATATCAGCATTAAAGCTGTGATACCTTTTTTCCAAGCCGAACTTTTCATACTAATATTTTAATTTTTTCCGACGTCTTTCTTGCCGTTTTCCGATTGCGTTTTATAACTTTCTTTATTTTGTTTACCCTCCGCGCTTTTCTTTAGATTATTATTACTGTCCGTAAATGATTTACCAGTTTCTTTTTTTGTCTTCGACTGCGAACTGTTGTTCTTTGACTGAATACTGCTTATCTGGCTTCCGTTTTTAGCATCAGACTGCTTATTTTTATCCGCCTTATTTCCGCAGGCAGTAGCCGAAAAAGCCATTACTCCGATTAACATAAATGCAAGACTTCTTTTTAACATTTTATTCATTTTTACATTCCTTTCCGGCGCCTTTTTCTTCGATAAAATCTTATGATAATCAAAACTTGCTGTTTAATTCCAGGCACCCTTTAAAAGATTTAATTTTTATATCATCATTATAATCGCCGAATTTTAATATATCCTAAAGCAAATCTTAATAATTATAAAATCTAATCTCTATGCGTATAATTCAGCGGATTACTGTTCAGCAATTCTTATTTCCAACATTTTTTTATCTTCCTTATAACCGATTCCGGTAATTCGCTCCTTTCAGAAGCGCTTGTACAAACGATCTTCCCTGCCGATTTCATTCCAGCAGTCTTAAAAAATTCTTTCATACTTTTTATAGCCCCTCTGCTCTGTCCGAATATCCACGAAAACGGAGCCGGTGTATTGCAGGATGTGAGTATAATATATTTTTTTCCGCTGAGCCGCGGCTTGGGAAAAGTTTTCGTTTCTTCCATAGCCGTTCCAAGCAAACGATCAAACAGATTTTTTACAGCAGCGGGCACGTTCGCCCAATACACCGGCGCGGCAAGAACTATAATTTCGGATTCATTTATTAAAGAAACTATTTCGTGTATATCGTCCATCTGAACGCAGGTTCCAGTATTAATACACTTCCTGCAGCCGCTGCAAAAAGCCAGTTCTTTTTTATATAAATTAATCTTATTGACACTGTATCCTGCTTTTTCCGCTTCGTAAACCGCATAATCCAGCATCGCCGCTGTAATACCGTTTGCGCGCGGGCTTCCCAAAATCGCAAGAACATTCTTTTTATTCATATTTTAATCTCCTTATATCCCAATAACGCGATAAAGCATATCAAATCCGTATTCTAAAAAACCGCTCTTATCCATATCCATCGAATCCTTTATATACTCTTCTTTATCCTCTGCAAGCTGTATCAGCCCGGACAACATTCCCCAAAAAGAAAATACTGTAAGCATTATATCTATATCACTGCGCAGCTCGCCTTTACGGATACCGGACATAAGAAAATCCGCCATCTTTCTATTGATTTTCTCTCCTATCATGTACGTTTCTTTTTCCTCCGGAAGATAATGTTCATTTTCAAAATCGATATTAATATTCTGCAAAGCAATTTTAAAATAAAACGGAAATTCCTGCTGATAATCAACCAATCCGCTGCATATGAAATCATACCTTTCCTTTGAGTTTTCCTGATTTTTCAGAGCGCTATCTATATAATCATACAGATTTTTCATGCTTTCAAGGGTTAAAAGCCCGATAATTTCTTCTTTGTTTTTAAAATACACATACAAAGTCGCTTTGCTGTATCCGGCAGCCTTTGCTATATCGTCCATAGAAGTCGCCCCTATCCCCTTCCGCATAAAAAGTCCGGACGCCGCAGCGGCAATATGTTCCCTGTGTGAAGCTCTGGATTCTTTTTTTCTTCGCCCCATTCTGACCTCCATAATTAAACTCTCAGTTTAATTATATTAATCTAAAAATTTTTGTCAATAATTAAACTGACAAGTACCAATCTTATAATTTTTCTAAATAAAAGCCCATGCAGTATATAAAACTAAAACGCATCGAAAAAATATATATTAATTACTTTCCTTATACTCCGGAAACAAACAGCATATCATATTGGTAAGCACGTCAGCAACAATATGTGAATTATCTGCCGAGCAATAACTGTAGGATTACAATACATGTGTTACATCTGAATAATTAAAAAGCGGGGATACGCTCTCTTTGTGTTATATTTGAATCACCACAACCAAAAAATAAGCAAAGGAGCATCCCCACATGGCTAATATAACACAAGATATTAGGTATCGTCTATCACTTATCAAATACGCTGAAAAATACGGCCTGACGAAAGCGGCCATACAGTACAAGACCAACCGCCAGTATATTTACCGCTGGAAGCGCCGTTATGACGGTTCCATTGAGTCTTTGCGTGACCGTTCCCGCAGGCCACACCACC
>JAAVYD010000027.1 GCA_022790955.1 Bacillota bacterium | reverse complement strand
TTATGATAGGCAGCATTTCATACGTGGATTCATTTGAAATTACAAGAGACATCATAATTCAAGCCGTAGCGTACGCACTGGGAGCCGTAATAATATTTGTACTGCTTCTCGTAGATTATCAACAGTATTCGGGGATATGGATTTTGCTTTATATAATTTCCATACTTCTTATGCTTCTCGTATACACACCTCTCGGCTATACTTATTCCACAGGATCGAGAGCCTGGATAAATCTGGGCTTCGTAACGGTACAACCCTGCGAGTTCGTAAAAATAACGTTTGCGCTGTGCTACGCAAGATATCTCAGCGAAAGAAAACAAGCGCTCCAGACCTTTTTAGGACTCGTAAAAGCCGTATTGTTTGCTTCTCCTATTATACTTTTAGTCCTCGTAGAAGACCTTGGAAATGCTCTTGTATTCATTTTTATGATGATAATAATGATATACGTAGCGGGAGTAGATTTCAAGCTGTATGCAAAATGCGCGGGCGTCACTCTTGCATGTATGCCTTTTGCTTACATGCTTATGGACAAGTACCAGAAAAACAGAATAGACGCGTTTTTACATCCCAGCGACAGAAGCCTTCCGGGCAACTATCAGGTATGGCAATCTAAAGTCGCCATAGGTTCAGGGGGATTTAGAGGAAAAGGTTTATTTCAGGGAACACAGAAATCCCTCGAATACCTGCCGGTAGCAAAATCAGACTTCATATTCGCCGTTATCTGTGAAGAACTGGGATTTTTAGGCGGCGCGGCGGTCATTTTTGTATACGCTGTATTTATGTATAGAATCATAAAGATAGCAGAAAATACAAAAAATACTTTCGGACTTCTTATAGTATCTGGGCTCGGCGCTATGTTTTTCTTCCAGCTCTTTGAAAACATAGGAATGACTATGGGCATAATGCCGGTAACGGGAATCACCCTGCCGTTTATAAGCTACGGCGGAACATCTATTATTGCAAATATGATAGCTCTCGGCATAATACTGAGTATAGGCATGAGAAACAAAATTATTAATTTCTAAAATTGTTAAAGTTTACGTTAACATAATTCAACCGTGCATGGCAACTAACACTGTCGATTGATTATATTACAAAAATAGGGGTAATCAAATGGAAATAACCAGAGGTACACGGGATAAAATCAACAAATACGTTTCTATTGATCAGGATTTTGAAGTTTGCATGATTGTGGACGGAAAGGATGAATATGATCATAGTTGTTTTGGCGTAGATGATAAAGATAAACTTTCCGATGACAGATATATGGTATTTTACAATCAGGAAAAATCACCGAAAGAAGAAATCAGATACTCCAGAAACGAAAATACAACTACATTTTTGATAAATTTATCAAAACTTCCATTAGAGATTAATAAACTGGTTTTTACCGTTAGTATAGACGGCAATGGTACAATGGCAGCTATACAATCTCATACTGTTTCAATACGACAAAATAACCAGACCTTAATAACGATGAAGTTAAACGGAACCGATTTCAAAAATGAAAAAGCGATTATATCCATAGAATTATACAGAAAAGACGATTGGAGATTCGGCGCAGTAGCAAGAGGATTTAACGGAGGTTTGGGCGATCTGTTGAGATTCTTTGGAGGCGAAGAAGCAAAACCTCAATCACAGCCCATAACCGCATCTGAATCTGTAAAATCAGATACCAAACCATTCCAGAAAAAAGAAAAAATTTCTCTTGTAAAAGGACAAAAAGTTTCATTAACTAAAAATATAAACAATGATCCTATAATCATAGAAAACGGCTGGACTGCAGCGGGAAAAGATTACGATTTAAAAGCACTTGTAAGATATCGTGACGGCAGACTAATATATATCGGCGCGGCAAATCAGGATGAGCTCATAGCTACGCCGGATGGCGCTGTCAGGCACGGTGGAGATGTTATCGAGCCAGGAGTATTAGAACATATTTATATTAAATGGCATCCTGACATCGCTTCAGTAGCAGTTAGTTCCTATTCCGCAATTGAAAACGGATTAGGTTCATTTTACAGATACGGCGTATACGTAAGAATAAAAAATGGAAATCAAACAGTTGAAATTCCTGCTTCAGATGTGAGCGCTAATGATCTGAGCTACACACTATGTTTCGGAGAAGTAGTATTCGGACAAGAAAAAGACTCTATGGAAGTTGTTGCTTTGGAGATGTACAGCGCTCCTAAATCAGAAAGACGCATTGGTTATATTAACGGTAAAGTTACCATGGACATAGGACCTTTAGGCGCTCAGAAATTTAAACATTAAACCACATAAAAAACTTATCTTTCGGAAATTTAAAGACGCCTTTTAAAATAAAGGCGTCTTTAAATACATATAAAATATAATTGATCAGGCTTTATATGCAATTACAAATTTACCTACCCATCAGGGTAATAATATTCTCTGAAACATAAAAAAACTTCCCTGCAATTAACTTACAGGGAAGTAAGATTTTATATTATATATATATAATACTAAATCTACAGATATTCTTATTATTTTAACTCCGCTAAAATAAATCACTTTACATTCCGCATATCGATTATTAATATAATAACCTTTTATAAAAAAATCTTTTCACATATTTTTTCAAAATTTTTCTCTATATACGTATCCCGCTGGCATACTATCGGTATTCCCTTATTCATAGCGATATGAATATTAATATCTTCTTGTATTGCGCCGGCTATCTGGACGCGGAGCATCTGAGATATTTCGTTAAGCTGAGGGAAAACGCTGACTCTGGAATATTCGCTTTTTATTTTATTTATTACTACAAAGCGCTTCTTGACGCCCGCTTCCTGGAGTTTTAAACTCACGGCATCGGTATCCCTTACGGATGCATGATCCTGCGTCATTAGTATTACCGCCCTGCCTACCGGAGCCACCGCCGCTCTCCATTCCATTCCGAATCCCGGCGGCGCATCTATTATTATATTATCGAACCTGCTGCTGAAGCTGCTGCACAGCTTCTTCATATGAATATCTCTTATCTCAGCTTTTTCATAATTCTGTGAAGCGGACAGCAGATATAATCCCTGAAATCTTTTATCGCGTATAAGCGCTCTATCCGTAGAACATATCCCTGCTATTATATCGGATAGATCAAATATTATATGATTTTCTATACCTAAGCAAATATCGAGATTCCTAAGACCGGTATTCATATCTATAAGAAGAACTTTTTTACCCTGTCTTGCCAAAACATATGCAATATTTGAAGCAAACATGGTTTTCCCCGCTCCCCCAGTTCCTGAGGTTATTGCCATAATTTCACACATTTCTCATAATCTCCCCGTTGCTAATTATCTACTCCGTAAACACAGTGCTTCCGCCCGGATAATCAGAATATACTTCCTGCAGCTCCATATATTTTCCTATGATTTCACGGGCAACCGGACCGGCATAACCGCCCGAACCTCCCTGGAATATCATTACTGCTACGGCTATCTGCGGATCTTCAATAGGTCCAAACGCTACAAACCAGGCAAAGTTATCGTAGCTGCTCTTATAAGCATCTATTCTTTCAGCTGATGCTCCCGACAGATTCATAACAGCTCTTCTTACCGCCGTACTTTCTGATTTATATATTTCAGATTCTTCTTTTAAGAGCCTTTTCATTTCAGTTTCAACCTGCTCAAAAGAAACTCCTGGAGCTATTGAGCCGAGATGAGTCTTTATATATTCTACTTCATCCGGCGGATTTATCTTACCTGATTTTTGAGCCGTACCTGTCTTAGCTCCTACTTTCCATGGGAATCCTGCAAAAAGCGCTCTCGCCGTTCCTCTGGAACCCGACGCTACGAGTCCCATTCCTTCCTTTACGATCTGATAGGCTTTAGAATTATTATTCTCTATTACGACGCCTGTATTCTCTTTATTTTCCTCGCCTTCTATTGACTTTGTAAGCGTCAAATCGTAAAGAGTTCCGTTATTTGCAACAGCTGCAATGTATCTTGCCATCTGTATCGGCGTAAACATATTTTCGCCCTGACCTATAGAAAGATTCATGGCGTCGCCTTCATTCCACTTCGCAGATGAAAAATAATCGCTCTTTATCATATTAGACAAAGCCACAAGCTCGTCTTCTATAACATTCATACCTTTCAGTCGATCTCTTATTTCATTAATGCTTGGATTTTCTTCGGTCCAGCTTACTATAGTATTGAGAATCTCATCCAGTCTTTCGGAATCTTTAGCTACGGATTCTTCAAAAAATCTGTTCGCACTGTCCCTGAGAGTATACTTTAACGACGCTTTCGTGTTTTCTATCTTTCGTTCTTCGCTCATAACGCCTGCCGCGGACTCGGCAAGCTCCACGCCCGTTTTCTGTCCCAGTCCCAGACGCTTCGCATAATCCATAATATCACCGATATTGATATCAAAAGACAACTTTCTTCCGCCGGCGGCATAATCCCTGCCCGTACCAAGATCGTAGCAGAAATAGTTGCATGAAACCTCCAGCGCATGACGCACGTCGAGAGCTCCGTGCCTTCCCTTGCTCTGATTCCAGATCCAGCAGCCGAAAGATTTATCGCCCATAATTATAGCTCCGTTATCGTAAAGCTGCTGATATTCGCCCAAACCGGCGTTAAGACCTGCCAGCGCAGTAACCGGCTTAAACGTAGAACCCGGCTGCACGGAAGTCATGGTCGCTACATTATAAAGAGGACGCGGCGACAACTGATCTCTCTCGTTTTCCGCCTGAAGAGAATCCCAATTTTCACTGGAAATCCCGTTTGAAAACAGATTTGGATCATATCCTGGATAATTCGCCAAAGCCAGGATTTCCCCGCTGTTTACATCTACTGCTACTGCGGCTCCTACATTTGCATTTCTGTACGCCTTGCTGTAATTATAGCTTCCATAGTCGCTGTGAAACGTCCCGCCGCGCTGTATCTGAGTAAGCGCCTCGCTAAGCGCCGCTTCCGCGGTTTTCTGCAGTTCCAGATCTATCGTAAGATAGACATCGTTTCCTGGAATAGGATCTGTAGAATTTATTTCAGATATCTGCTGACCGTGAGCGTTTACTTCTAATTTTTTTGTTCCCGGATTACCTTTCAGCGTAGATTCATAATATTTTTCTATTCCTTCCTTGCCTATTACATCAGTAGCGGCGTAGCCTTTTTTCTGGTACTCTTCTTTCTCTGATTCCGAAATCTTGCCCAGATAACCTATTACATGACACGCGGTGGTGAAATTCGGATACGATCTCACATACTCCCTTGAAATCTGAACCCCCGGAAAGCTGTCCGATTTTTCTTCAAGGGTAATTATAGTCTGCTCGGAAACGCCTGTAGCTATCTCCGCAGGCATGTAATTTTTAAGTCCCAGATTTCTCAGCGCATTTCTCACTATCAGTATTTTTCTTGCATCTGTATCGGAAAGAGATGAATCTATTTCGTATTTTTCACGGAGTTTATTAAAGGCTTCCTCCGCATCCGCATCTTTGTCCACTTTTACGCTTTCAAGAAACGACGCAAGTTCTATCCTGCTCGTATATTCCATCTTTCTTACCGATATTGGCGGATATATGCTGTAAGTATTCTGAAGAACCTGCTGCGCTTCAAATTCGTCTAAGCCCTTATCTACTCCCTCTCTGTCCCGCAAAGCATCGAAAGCCTCCTGAGCGGTCAAATCCGTACTGAAATTCTGCGATTCCAGCCATTCTTCTACTTCTTTATCATAAGTATAATAAAAATCTCCGTTCTCGTCGATAACAATCGGAAGATCGTCGTTATATGAATCTCCGTTCGCTTCTAAAAGATTTATAAGATTCAGCGCTACCGTATTTAAGTTTTCCTTATCTACATCCGCCGATATCATATTAACTACAAAACTCGTTTCATTGCCGGCTATCAGACGACCGTACCTATCTCTTATTTCTCCCCTCGGCGCCGGAGTATATACAGTCCTCATACTTAAATTAGATGAAGCCTCCGACCAGGTTTCTCCCTGAACCACCGTGAGCAGAAACAATCTTACAGCGAGCAATATCATTAAAATGCAAAGAATTATCTTTATCTGCAACTGTCTGTCTTTGAACCTCGACAACATAATTTACTCCTTATACTGTAAATCCTTTTTTGTTTCTTGCAAAGTAATATACAACGAGCAATACGATGTAATTCCAAACTATTGCCACCGGAACTTTTTTCATAACGTATATTATATCCATGCCCATATCGAGCATTATGCAGGACAATAGCCAGCATCCCGCATAATATACGGCGGTGCATATCAGCGTAAGGAAAAACAGGATTATCTTATTATCTCTATAAACTCCTATTTTAACGAACCTCAGTATCATTCCTATCGCCAGATATATCAGCACCGATATCCCTACCGCCGGACTAAAACATATATCGTGGATAAAACCGAATACCGCGCCCATTATTATGCCGTCGAAATCATCAAAGAAAAATGAAAAAATAATGACCAGCGCGAGTATCAGATTCGGCGCGGTGCCGAATACTCCCATAAACCTGCAGACAGTGACCTGAAGCAGAAAACACAGCAGGAATACTAAAAAAAGTCTGATCCTTTTCATAAAATCCCGTCCCCTTTACTGTTTTGTAAGCGCCGTTACGAGCCTGATCGACTTGAAATTTACAGCCGATTCCGCCTGAACGGTCTTCTGCTTGGAATCCGCATCTATATTGACCGCGCTTATCTCGCCTATTACTATCCCCGCAGGGTAATTTCCTATGCCGGAAGTTACTATTGTATCTCCTTCGATTATGGATTTTGATTCGTCGAAAATATATCCTTCAAGGCCGCCCGCGCCGTCGCCGGAAATTATGCCGAGAATCTCCGGATCTCTTATAACCGTAAAGCTGACAGAGTTGGAGGAATCCACAAGACCCGTAACCTTTGCCGAATTTCCGCTCACGGACAAGACTCTGCCTATAAGACCGTCTGCGTTCACGATCATATCGTCCTTTTCTATTCCGTCGTCGCTTCCCGCGTTTATAGTAAATATATTAAAGATATCCGAGTTATCCATCGCTATTACGTTTGCCGTAACTTTTTCGTATTCGTCATCGTAAGACGAATAATTTAAATGATTCTGCAGTTCCCTGAGCTCTGAAAGCTGGATCTGCGTAAGCTGAGCCTGCATAAGCTCCGAACTTACTTCTTCGAGTTCCTGTTTTAATCTGTAATTTTCTTTTTGTATGCTCCTGAAATTTATAAGCCCTCCGAAAAAAGACGATATCCCGCTTCCGGCAGCCGTAAGAGGTTTTTCCGCCACAGCAGCCGTGCCCTGCACGGCGCTTCCCAAAACAGAACCGCCTTTAGAATCGAATGATGATACAACAATAATCGTCAC
>JAAVYD010000026.1 GCA_022790955.1 Bacillota bacterium | reverse complement strand
GGCCCTGACTACGGTTCTCAACGCTCTTGCTATTCTGCCTTGTTTGCCGATTACCTTACCCATATCCTCGGGAGCAACCTTGAGCTTGATAGTAGTAGACTGCTTGCCCTCGATCTCAGTGACCTCTACGGCCTCCGGATTATCTACGAGTGACTTTGCGATAGCTTCAACTAATTGCAGCACACGCTCACCACCAATCTTATTCTATTACACCAGACTTCTTAAGAAGACTCCTTACTGTATCTGTAGGCTGAGCTCCGCTTGAAAGCCATTTATTCGCTTTCTCAGAATCTATATTAATGATAGCAGGTTCTTTCATAGGATCAAAATAACCGATTTCCTCAATAAATCTGCCGTCTCTCGGCGAACGTGAATCAGCTACCACTACTCTGTAAAACGGCTGCTTTTTCTTACCCATTCTCTTTAATCTGATTTTTACCATGTCTTTATACCTCCTGAAACATGTTCTTATTATTTATTATAATACTATTTCTTGATAAAAAGCTCTAAAAAGCTTTTTATAACGGCATACTGTGGCGCGTCAAGAAAAGTATTGACAACATCCTTGGCGGCTTTGCCGCCGGGCTGCATTATGCAGCCTCATAAAACGATTTGATTGTTTTATGAAGGATTAGTATAAAATGATCTGCTGCAAAATTAAATTTGAACACCATATATATTAACTATTAACACTGCATACTTATACACAGAGATAAAATTCAGTTTTGCCGCAGCCGATCTATCTAAAACCTTTGCGCATCTTCTTTCCCATCTTTTTAGGCGACTTCGTCATCTGCTTCATGAGTTTACAGGCTTCGTCGTAACGCTTTATTAAGGTATTTATCTGACTTACCGGCAGACCGCATCCTGCGGATATCCTCTTGCGTCTGCTGGCGTTTAAGATCTTTGGATTGTTTCTTTCTTCCTTGGTCATGGAATTTATTATGGCTTCCATATGGATAAATTCCTTCTCTGATTTTTCCATATCTTCTTCGCTGATTCGCTGACCGCCCATTCCCGGCAGCATATCCGTCAGCCTGCGCAGCCCGCCGAGCTTTTTGATCTGACCCATCTGATCCCTGAAATCTTCAAGGGTAAACTGATTTTTTCTTATTTTTCTTTCGAGATCCTCGGCTTCTTTTTCGTCGAATTGAGCCTGAGCTTTTTCGATGAACGTGAGCATATCTCCCATGCCCAATATCCTTGAAGCCATGCGTTCCGGATGAAAAGGTTCTAACTCGTCGAACTTTTCGCCCATACCTATAAACTTTATAGGCTTGCCCGTGACCGCTTTAACGGAAAGCGCCGCGCCGCCTCTGGAATCACCGTCCAGCTTTGTCATGATTATACCGTCGACCCCGATGGCTTCATTAAAACCTTCCGCAGCCGTAACGGCATCCTGACCCGTAAGCGCATCCACGACGAGAAGTATCTCGTGAGGCTTAACCGCTTCTTTTACGTCTACAAGCTCCTTCATGAGTTCTTCATCTATATGGAGTCTGCCGGAAGTATCGACTATGAGAACATCGAAACCCTTATATTCTGCTTCTTTAGCGGCATTTTTTGCTATAACTGCCGGATTTTTTTCTTCACGATCTGTATAAACCGGCACGCCTACCTTATCTGCCACCACTTCGAGCTGATCTATGGCTGCGGGACGATATACGTCGCAGGCAGCAAGCATCGGCTTCTTGCCGTTATTTTTAAGATGTTTAGCTAACTTTCCGGCCGTGGTAGTTTTACCTGTACCCTGAAGCCCTGCTAGAAGTATTACCGTAAAACCTGAAGAAGAATATGTCAGCTTGCTGTTCACGCCGCCCATAAGAGCGATTAACTCTTCGTTTACGATCTTTACGACCTGCTGAGCCGGAGTAAGACTTTCCAAAACATCTGCCCCCAGGCACTTTTCTTTGACTGACGCGACAAAATTTTTAACTATCTTGAAGTTTACATCAGCTTCAAGCAAAGCCAGCTTGACTTCGCGCATAGCTTCGTTTACATCGCTTTCAGTGAGTACGCCCTTGCCCTTGAGCTTCTTAAATACTCCCTGAAGTTTCTCCGAAAGACCTTCAAAAGCCATATCTCCTCCTATTCTTCCAAGCTGCTTAAAATCTCCCTGACCGATATCAGCTTGTCTAAAATATCCTTATTTTCCGAATGATCCGCCATAATCTGATCTATGGCTGCCTGAGCCTTCCCGATATCGGCTTCTCTCTGTCTAAAACGGCGCAGGAATCCCAGCTTTTCTTCGTATGAATGAAGTGATCTTTCAGCTTTATGCACCGCGTCATGCACAGCCTGACGGCTTATGCCCGTTTCCTCCGCTATCTCGCCCAGCGTATAATTATCTTCATAATAATATTTAAGAATACTGTTCTGACGCTGAGTGAGAAGCTCGCCGTAAAAATCGTACAAAAGGCTGATCTCCAATGTTTTTTCAACCAACAAGAATCACCTCATCTGCACTTTTATTTTTGTATATTCAACACGCCTGAAAATCGTTAAAAAGGAAACGATAGAAAAAACGGAGAACGCAGACGAGCCGACTTGCCCGTCAATGACGACAACGCAATTCACGCCGCAGTTTACCGATTTTCAAGTACGCTGAATATGCTTTAGTTAGATTAACACATAGAAACATACGTGTCAAGCAAAAATACTTGACACGTATGTTTCTGTTACAGAAATATTGTTTTCCGCATGACTATATTTTATTTTTAAAACGGTTTCCTGTATTAACGTAAATCAGTCCGAAAACCAGGATTAACACGAACAAAACCATACCTATCCAAAATAAAACCTTAACGTTGAATATTTCACCTATCAGTATCGGAATCCAACATACTGCCGCAGCAAACATCTCTCTGCCGATAAATCGGCATAACGCCTTTTCGTCGTATTCTGACTTTTCATCATCTGAAAGAGTATTGTAACCTGCTATAAATCCTGCGCCTTTTCCTTGGCAAAACAACACGCCCAGCACAATAAAAACAGCTATTGGAATAAAATAAATTATTATCACTAATAAATCTCCATATTTTTTAACTTTATTTTCTAATATATCAGAATAAAACCTACCCAACCGACTATTAAAATATCCAGTCTGCTGCCGAGGTTTATATTAACGTTGTACGCAGCATACTTTCTGTATCAGCGCATCAATGCATATAATTTGTAATCACTCTCTTTTTCCAATATTTCCATAGCTAACTGAATATCCGATTTTCCTGCTTCTTCAGAAGCCTTTTCTACTGATTCCTGCAGACCCATCAACGTATCGTACCAGCTCTGTTTGGGCTTATATCTTACGTTTACCCACTCGCAAGCCAGATTATTATCCTGAAGCATTTCCATCTGAAAATCCTCAAATCCGCATACTTTATCTATAAGACCTTTATTTAACGCCTGCTTCGCCGTATAAACGCGGCCATCCGCCAACGTTTTAGTCTGCTCCATGCTCATGCCTCTGCCTTCGGCAACGATCCCAACAAACTGCTCGTATGTTTCGTCTATTATGGACTGATATATAGCTCTCTGCTCCTCTGTCATAGGTTCAAAATAATTTCCCATAGCTTTGTTTTCGCTGGATTTTATAATCTCCCCGGAAACGCCTATTTTCTCCATCAGAACGCTGGCGTCTATTACAGGTCCCATATACACGCCTATTGAACCCGTCGTACAATTTCTGTTCGCCGCAATCTTATCGGCTCCTGCCGACGCATAATACGCTCCTGAAGCCGCGGTTTCAACAAAATAAGCGTAAAGCGGTCTGCCCGTACGCTCCTTATATTCTTCAAGCTGAAGATACAGCTCGTCAGCCGCGTAAACTTCGCCGCCCGGTGAATTTACATAAAGCATGATTCCATTATT
The DNA here is from genome assembly GCA_022790955.1 of Bacillota bacterium. Taxonomy (GTDB): domain Bacteria; phylum Bacillota; class Clostridia; order Peptostreptococcales; family Anaerovoracaceae; genus JAAVYD01. The sequence goes on along the minus strand of JAAVYD010000026.1, from coordinate 7,878 downwards.
GGACGAATCGCGCATCATATAATCTATCTGATTTATCAGCCAAGACTGCTGATATGTACTGCTCCTGTCGCTGCTGCTCGTCATCGTTCCCTCTATATAAAGGATTCCTACATAATTTTTCCCATGACCGTAATTCGGCACAGAGCTCCGGTTTGAAGATACAATTCCAATTATAATCGAAGCCGCAATAAATACAAACAAAAGAATCGCTACGATTATTAACGCTGTAACTGCAATCTTAACTCCGCGTTTCTTCTTTTTCTGTGGAGCAAAGGGCGCATAACCGCCTCCGGCAGCCATACCAGCATTCGCATAATACCCGCCTCCAAAACCGCCTGTGTTATTTATACCACTTGACACATACGTACCGCTATGCTGATTATGGTTCTCCGTACCGTTTATGCCGGCTGCATCGCCGTCGCCTGCTTTTACAAATTCTATATCGTTTATATTGTCATCCATGTCAAACTCCTTTCGTTTCTTATAAAATATACTTCATTCATTAATACATATGCCTTAAAGCTCTGCTTTTAACCTCTCCATGTATTTGCCTGAAATTTGATTTATATCGGCTTCCTGCTGCCGAATCACCAATCTCAAGCAAAAGCTATTTATTATATTAACAGATTTTCCGGCAATATACAGCTTTAACCTTATAAAATTTAAACTTATATTGATTCTTAAAAACCAACGGCTACTTCAGATTGAATCTCCAATCTGCAAATTTGCAGGACATGCAAAACAACGATATAATAATATAAATAAAAATACTGATTTCATTTCACTCAGGAGAATAATATGAATGATTTTGATAAAATAATAGACCGACGCGGCACATGCTGCGCAAAATACGACTTCGCAGCTTACGGTAAACCCGATGATATCGTTTCTTTATGGGTAGCGGACATGGATTTTAAGGCTCCAGATCCCGTTACCGCCCGCATCAGAGAAATCGCGGATCACGGAATATTCGGCTACGGCTCTGCCGGAGATTCATACTATGAAGCTCTGAACGGTTGGTTTTCCCGTAATTTCAACTTTCCGATAGAAAAAAAACATGTAATATCCACGCCCGGCGTAGTATTCGCCATAGCTTCAGCCATAAAAGCGTTCACGGCTCCAGGCGACGCAGTGATGATAAACCAGCCTGTATATTATCCATTTATTAATCTTATAAAACAAAATAAACGAAATTTAATAAACTCGCCTCTCATCAGAAAAAACGACAGCTATTATATAGATTTTAACGATTTTGAACAGAAAATAATAAAAAATAACGTTAAACTTTATATCTTATGCAGCCCTCACAATCCCGTAGGGCGAGTATGGACACGGGATGAACTTACCCGAATCGCAGAAATATGTCTAAAGCACAACGTTATAATCGTGTCGGATGAAATACACTGCGATTTTGTCTGGTCGTCGCATCCTCACACAATATTATCCTCAATCAGCCGTGAATGCGCAGATATAAGCATAATATGCACTGCTCCGAGCAAAACATTTAATCTGGCAGGACTTCAGGCTTCTAATATTATTATTCAAAATGAAATATTACGCAAAAAATTCCGCCGTGAAGTTTTCAGCTCAGGATTTTCCGAACTTAACATAATCGGAGCCGCCGCCTGCGAAGCCGCATACCGATACGGCGAATTATGGCTTGCAGAACTGCGCGCATATATTAATGATAATATAAATTTTATGTATGATTTTGTAAACTCTGAAATTCCGGGTATCTCCTTAAATAAACCGGAAGGCACATATCTCACGTGGCTTGACTGCCGAAATCTTGGACTCGGCGACGAAGAACTTGACAGATTTATTACAGATAAAGCAAAACTTTGGACAGACGGCGGAATTATGTTCGGCAACGAGGGAAGCGGCTTTCAGCGCATAAACGCAGCCTGCCCGAAAAGCCTGCTGCAGCGGGCGATGGAACAGCTGAAACAGGCTGTGAAAGAGATCGATATATAAAATTCATTGATTTATAATTTTTATAGAATCACATGACCGATGAAATATAAAATTGAAGGTGTACTGTATGTCAAAAAACAATTAATCCATAACATGATTTCCGATATCCCAGAAAACAAACTGGATATTGTCCTATCTTTCTTAAAATTTATCTTACAAGAATAATCTGAAATCAATAATTCTCTTTTAAGCGAATATACTCTGTCTAAAACTTGGTTAAGTAAAGAGGAAGATGCAGCATGGAAAGATTTATAGTAGGAGATGTAATCGTTCTGCCGTTTCCGTTTACCTATCTAACCGCCGCAAAGAAAAGACCTGCTCTTATCCTTGCCGATATAACAGGGGATGATTTTATAATGCTTCAAATTACATCTAAAAATGTCAGGGATGATTATGCTATTTCATTATTGGAAAAAGATTTTTCTTCTGGATCTCTTAATCAAAAAAGCAATATACGTCCAAATAAAATATTTACATTAGATCATAAACTTATTTTATATAAAGCAGGACATTTAAATAATAGTAAGTTACAGGAATGTATTAAATGCGTATGCGATATAATATTCATATCTTCCTGAAATCATTTTATTTACTAAATAAATCTTCTTCAAATTTAAACTTATCAAAAATAAAACTCCCTATGAAGCGCCGGCATCATTCGTCCAATCTCCGCGCTATTATCATAAGGGAGTTATTTATATCTGTTTCACAGAATCTATATTATCAATTCCTAAACAAAAAATCTGCAATATTATTTCTATTTACTGATTATTAACAGCGTCTTTTAAAGCCTTACCCGCTTTAAAAGACGGAGCTTTGCACGCCGGAATTTTAATAAGCTCGTCAGGCTTTCTTGGATTTCTGCCTTCCCTTGCAGCCCTCTCTCTGGTTTCAAAAGTTCCGAATCCGATAAGCTGAACTTTGTCGCCCGCTACCAAAGCGTCGCTGATGCATGTGAGCATTGCATTCAGGCATACTTCGGCATCCTTTTTTGTAGTGCCTGTCTTATCGGCTATAGCTGCTACTAATTCTGTTTTATTCATTCTGTATTCCTCCATGAAATAATAATTACATAAGGCTGTACAATGCGTATCTAAGCACACCTCATTCGTACATAACTATACAATCCATAAAAAACCTTCTGACCCCTGTTTCCGATTGCAGTACATGTATTATATTAACACAACTTCACCATATTACAAATGTTTTTTTATTACATTATAATGACAGTAAAACGCACAGTCCAAATCGTTGATATAGTAACGCATACAGCATTTTTTCACAATAAATTTTCCCGCAATACGATCCAAATATACGCGAAATTCTGCATTTCAGAATCTACTCACACAGCTCGGCAATCAAACCTTTCTTTCTGTATTTTTAGTATCGCGGCGTAGAAAATTGCTTCAGATAAATAAAACTTCTATTCAACTTTTCACATTAAATACACCGAAAAAATAAATCAGAAAACCGACTCCGCGCAACAGTATTTCTACGCGGAACCGGTCCTCATTTCAGCTTTTTTCGTTTACTTTTAAATCGGAGTAAAGCATGATAAACTCGCTTTATCATACGGTGACGATTGCAACCGTCGCAGAAAACTTGCTTCACCGACTTTAAGTGAGAGCTTATAATCTCCCACTGAAAGCCGGATATGCAACCCGCCGCCTAAAAGAGGGCGACATCTGCGGCAAGGTTATATGCAAATTTAAGAAATATCGCTTCCTTTTATAAATCCTGTAAAGTACGCCGTATATGACTGCGGTTCCTCAACATCAGGAGGAGATTGATATTGCCTATAGAAACATATCATATAAACATCGTCATTATCCGTACTCAGAGAATCCAAAAGCCCAAATACAGAATGAGATCTTACTTTTTTATACAGAGCGTTTAACTGTTCCGTGTCTGTGACTATCTGAATATCGCCCGTGCTTTCAGGCATTTTTTCGTACTCAGGAGGATACGTTTTGCTGCCGGCGTCTATCTTATGGATCGCTGCGAACTTAAACGTGTCGCTGAGCTTTAACATATCGCCGTAGCCGTTTGCCTGCAGCCATGCCATCGTATTTACATAACAGTCAGGAATATCCAGATACGTAGTATTCAAATTTTTACCTCTGTATTTAACCGCATCGCCATTTAACAATACTTCTTCATTTTCAGATGTTTTATCTGTATTTTTATCTATATCTTCATCATACTGAAGACGCATTCCTGAAATCAGTATAGGTCTATTATAATTATTTATTAGATCTCTGCTCGGAGTTGTATTAATATCTAATTTTAATGCCTCCATCAGCGTCCTGATCTGATCTTTATCTGAAATTGTAATAGTGTTTTCGTTTGCAACAAGATCCGTATTTATATCCATCTGGATAGAAACCATAGATTCCGCAGACGGCAGCGATTTAAGCGCGTCTTTTCTTACGGATTCGTTGTCCATATATGCATTGAACTCCTCGCTTGACAGCATAAGATATGACGGAACCATATAATAACGTTCTAATTTGCTTTCATTATCTGAAGCCTTTCCATAATATTTTAAACGTACGCTCATATAATCTTCATATTCTGCATTACCATTGTAATCAGCCACAGTCTGCGAAATATTAAAACTGCCGTCCGCTGAATAATAAGCGGGTCCGCTGCCTGCAGAAAGATCTTCGCATATATTTTTATTATCAACGATAAATTTATGTACGTTTTTTATAAGTTCGACAGCTTCTTTATCTGTATGCAGTTCTTCCGAACGACTCGAATTCATAATAATGCCCGCTCCTTCACATGATATACTTGCCGCTTCCGCATTAGCCGGTATACGCTTTTCGTATCCTGTAAAGTCGAATACTATTACAGCTAAAAATATTAATGCGAATATCGCGTAAGAAGCCATGATCTTAATACTTTCTTTTGTAAATATCCTGATCGTCTTCATTACTATCATTCGGCAGATTATCATGCTGAGTAAAGCTCCTGCAATGTAGCCGAATGCCAGCATAAACCCTGAACTCCTGAACAATGTATAGAATACCGCTCCCAGACCTGTCATGCCCAGATATCCGAAAATCAGCGTGATAGCTATATCGAACGATTTGAATACAACGCCGTCCGTCGCTCTTTCCAGCTTTCTTTTATTGTAAAGAAACATAACGAAAGCGTACAGTGTTATTATCACAATAATATATACCAAACTTGTAAGAGGCGAAAAGCCTTCTTTCATATATGCCGCTGATATTGGCGATGTATACACTATATTTCTCATAAAATTATCCGAAGTTACATATCCGAATAAATATGTATTGAAATAAAATCCGCTTATTAACATACAGCCCGGTACTATCACATTAAACCCTACCGCAGCTATGGCATTATGCAAAGACGTTCCCGTAGCCATGGTTCCTATCAGCGAAACCGCTATCACAAACGCTGAAATTATGAAAGACTGCCACATCCATTTTAATATCGCTATGCGTGAAAATACGTTTTCCATTTCTGCGGATGAGCTGTAATAATCCTGCGGGTAATATGCAGGCTGAGCTATTATAAGAAGTATGATTCCTGTTAATATTATAGGAAGTACGGAAAACAGCAGACATGAAACAGCGTGACTGTTCAACAGCATATTTCTTGTGAACGGCTGGGAGTGTACTGACATTACAGAACCTGAGCTGTGCAGATATTTGAATATGAGAATCGTCGACAATATAGGCACACCGAAGAACAGAATCGTATATACGGGATATTGTCCGTTCAGCATATTTTCGATAAACTGAGCCGTATATGTGCCCTTGCCTTCAGAAATAGCCTTATAGTTGACAAGAATATAAAATATTCCTGATAGAAAATATCCTATAAACGCAAGCACCGGTATCGCCCAAAACTTTCTGAAATCTTCCTTTATTATCGAAAGGGAAACCCTAAAAAATGATGTCTTTGATTTCATAATTCTCACCTCCCAGCTCGTATATAAAGATCTCTTCCAGAGTCAGCGGCAGCATATCGAATATAAGCGGCTTGCCCGCGTCTATGACTTTGCGTACTAAATCCTTTTCGTTTCGCACTATGAGAAGATCGACGCTTCCCCTTGATTCTATATGCAGGACATTTAAGTCCTTGTATCTCGTTTCCGGCGGTATCTCCGAGCTGAACGCCACCTGTACCTTATGTATATCCGACTTTAAATCATCAAGATCGCGTTCTATCTTCATAGATCCTTTATCCAGAATGCCTATGCAGTCGCATATGCCTTCCATCTCCCTTAAATTGTGGGATGAAACCAAAACGGTCATATCCGATCCCGAAACGTCGTCTATAACGTACTTCCACACGAGCTTTCTTATAATAGGATCCAATCCGTCGATAGGCTCATCTAATATAAGATACTCCGGATGTGTGCACATCGTAAGTATAAACGCCGCCTGTTTCTGCATCCCCTTTGAAAAACTGTGCATTTTCTTTTTGCTCGTAAGATCGAACTTGCTTACCATTTCCGTGTATCTTTCCTCATCCCATATCGGATATATGGATTTATAATACTTGACTGCATCCTTCATAGTGTATGAAGCGAAGAAGCTGAGATCGTCCGGAATAAATCCGATCTTTGTTTTTAATTCCGTGTTTTCATAGACTGGCTGACCATCAAACATTATTTCCCCTGAATTTTGTTTGAGCACTCCTGTAAGATGCTTGATTATCGTAGTTTTCCCGGATCCGTTAGTACCGACAAGACCATAGATCGAGCCTTTCGGAATGTTAATCGACAAATCTCTGAGAGCATGATATTCGTCAAAATATTTATTTACATTACTTACAGTAATCAATGCCGCTCACTCCTTTCTTTAAAAAATTCGTCTATTTGTGCCTTTATGTCGTCTAAACTGAAGCCCAGATACATCAGCTCTCTGACTATTAACATTAACTCTTCCATAATCTGACTAATCCTTTTTTTATCAACCTTATGTTCGTCCTGGACAGCTACGAAACACCCCAATCCCGTAACTGTATAAATAAATCCCTGATGCTCTAATTCCCTGTACGCTTTTTGAATCGTATTCGGATTCACCGTCAGAGTTCTGGACAGCTCGCGAACTGACGGCAGCTTTGATTCTGCTTTCAGCACGCCTGTGATAATCAACTCTTTGACATTGTCTACTACCTGTTCATATATTGATTTTCTGCTTTTTAAATCAAGTTGAAACAATCTCAGCACCTCCTTTCAAATGACTTAGCAGTTCATCTGTATGTAGTGTACTATATGCCGTAGTACAATGTCAACATCGCACATCTTAAATATATATTAAACCGTTCCAAAATATTAATTATATTAAAAAATAGACGTATTCTTCGAACGCCTGCTTTCAGATATTCGTATAAATTCCTGTTTTACTGGTAATTATAATCAATGAAACCAATAAAATCCCCTGAAAATTAATACCGGCGAAACCCGAAAAAGCTGCCCTACCACCTAAGCCGCCCGCTGATCTCATCAAACTAAAGCCGCCTGCAAACTCATTTCAGATTCCGCCATTGTCTTACTTATACTACCTGTACTGCGAACCAATTCCTATAAAGCCGCACCCCCCCCGAATTTTTTTCCTGGGTAGTATCTGAACTGCTTTCAAAATCAAGGAAATAATCGATTCCTACACCAAAATAATCGGCTAAAATTTTCAGCTTATTTACCTTAGGCGTATAATTTCCTGCTTTCCAGTTTGATAAAGTAGCTGAAGAAATCCCCGTATCCTTGGCTACTCTATACGCCGTCTTTTGGTTCAGCTCCAGTAATTCAGCCAATTTTTCGTACAATGCCTCACCCTCTTTCCTTAAAATATTGACATTATCTAAGATTTCTTATATCATCCTATTGCTATCTAAGTTATAAAAGAAATCTTAAATAAATAT
>JAAVYD010000127.1 GCA_022790955.1 Bacillota bacterium | reverse complement strand
TTTTGCAGAATTTCTACCATCTTGTCAAATGTTGCCCGCTTTACCCCGGTAATTCTCCAAAATTTTGTGTTTGAATATTCCGCTAGCTTTTCGTATTTCATGCTTCTATTTTATCGCTCTATTTTTATTTTCGCAAGAGGTCTAGTATTTCTTGCGGTTTCCGCCTTGAAACCGCTCCCTTTGGAACAAAAATTCCGGCACTTCCTCTATTTTCAAACAAGCCCTAGCCCGCAGCGCCCCACAAAAAATCTGGAAGCCTTAAAGTGTGAGATTTCAGAGCAGCGCCCCAGAGCCGTTTGCTTTTTCACCTGAAGAAAATGTGACAGAAAACACCTGCCGCCAAGGAGCCTTTGCGCTCTCTCGGTGGCAGACGCCTCCTGTCATTATGGCGGGTGCAGGAAAGTACCCACGCGAAAAAACATACAACAAAAAAAGAATTATACAGGTTCTTAGCCCTGCTCCCCCTTCATCAGCCCAGCCCCACTGTGCCACGCTTGGCCCACCTTCTCGCCAATGGCATAGTACCCGTTGCGGAACTGGTCGAACACAAATGCGTTCAGCTTGGCGGCATCCACCTTGCCCTTTTCGTCCAGCACGGACTCCTCTGCCAGTACGCCTACGATTTCGCCCAACACATGGTAGTCACCGTTGATTTCTTCCATGCTGACCACCTTGCACTCCACTGTCAAGGGAAATTCAGTGACGATAGGCGCGTCAGCCTTTTCGCTTTTCTCCGCATGCAGGCCGCTGCGGGCAAACTTATCCGGCATCTTATTGGCGCTGGCGATGCCCAAAAAGTCCGCCTCCTTGAGGTGGGCCACGTCCGGCACACTGATGGTAAACGCCTTGCGATTTTTCAAATTAGCACAGGTCTTGTGCTCCCGTTCCAGGTTCAGCGCCACCATATTCCCAGCGCAGATGCCGCCCCAGGCCATCATCATGCTGTCCACGGTATTGTCCTCGTTGTAGGTGTTGATCATCAGGGTGGGCATGGGGAAAAGGTAAGGGTTTACGCCTAAATCTTTTTTCATGGGAATGACCTCCTATATTTTTTTGAAAAGGCTTTACTTTTCGCGTCTCTTTTATTATACTTGTTTTAGAAAGAAATACAAGTACCCACTTCTATGTTATATACTTACTTACAGGGAAGTGTAAAATGGATACAGAAAAGAATATCTCAAAGGCCAATTTTCAAGACACCGGCTTCAGCTACACCCTCTCGCTGGTTTCCGGCAAGTACAAAATGGTCATTCTCTACTGCCTGATGGAGTACGAGCCTGTGCGGTTCAATGAGCTGCAGCGGTACCTGGGCCGAGTTTCCGACAAGACCCTGAGCCAGCACCTGAAAGAGCTGGAGCGGGACAGGCTCATCCACCGGGAGGTCTATCCCCAGATACCCCCCAAGGTGGAGTACAGCCTGACGGAGCGGGGCAAGTCGCTGATGGTAGTGCTGGACCAACTGTGCGATTGGGGGAACGAAAACCGGATGTAATGCCCAAAAGGCATGAACTTATATGCAAAGCAAGCATTGGACATAACTCTCCTTCTGGTGCTAAAATAAAGCCAGAAACCAACGGGAGGGACCGTCCATGTTCACAAACAAAGACCTGAAAAAACTCATCGTCCCGCTGTTCTTAGAGCAGCTTCTGGTGATGCTGGTAGGTATCGCCGACACCTTCATCGTCAGCTACGCGGGGGAAGCCGCTGTCTCCGGAGTGTCCCTGGTGAACTCCTTCAGCACCATCTTCATCTACCTGTTTACGGCCCTGGCCTCCGGCGGGGCGGTGGTGATCAGCCAGTACATAGGCCGGGGCGTGAAGGAGAACGCCAGCGAAGCCGCCAGCCAGCTGCTCACCTCCTCCACCATGTTCTCGCTGGTAATCTCAATTATCATTTTAGTATTGCACCGGCCCATGCTGGGCCTGCTTTTCGGGCAGGTAGAGCCCGCCGTCATGGACGCCTGCATCATCTATCTGCAAATTTCCGTGTTTTCCTACCCGGCCCTGGCGGTCTACAACGCGGGCGCGGCCTTGTACCGGAGCCTCGGCAAAACCAGCGTCACCATGTACATTTCTATCGCTTCCAACGCGATAAACGTAGTGGGCAACCTAATCGGAGTGTTCGCGCTGAAAGCCGGGGTGGCGGGCGTGGCCTGGCCGACTCTCATTGCCCGGGTGTTCTCGGCGGTGGTTATCACCCTGCTGTGCTTCGGCAAGGGCGTTGACGCGCGCTACACATGGCGGCAGATATGCAAGTGGAACGGGGAATTGATGAAGCGCATCCTGCGCATAGCCGTGCCAAACGGGGTAGAGAACGGCATCTTCCAGTTGGTGAAGGTGGCGCTCTCCAGCGTGGTGGCCTTGTTCGGCACCTACCAGATTGCCGCCAACGGCATCGCCCAGAGCATATGGTCTTTAGCGGCACTGGCCGGGGTGACCATGGGCCCGGTGTTTATCACCGTGATAGGCCAGTGCATGGGCGCGGGGGACACGGCCCAGGCCGAGCACTACTTCAAAAAGCTTCTGAAAATCACCCTGACCATTTCCCTTGTCTGGAACGCTCTGGTGTTCGCCATCACGCCCATCATGATGAACTTCTACCAGATATCCGGCGAGGCAAAACGCCTGGTCATCATTCTCGTGCTCATTCACAACGTGTTCAACACCGTCGCCTTCCCCATGTCCGGGCCGCTCTCGAATGGCCTGCGGGCCGCCGGGGACATTAAGTTTACTATGATCGTCTCCATCGCGTCCACCATCGGCGGGCGGCTGGTGTTCTCCGTGCTGCTGGCCATAGGCTTAAACTGGGGCGTGATCGGCATCGCGGCGGCTATGTGCTTAGACTGGATCATCCGGGCCGTTATCTTCGCCCTGCGGCTGAAGTCCGGGAAATGGAAGGAATTCAAGGTCATTTGAAATCAAGGAGGAGCCTATGGAACTGCGCGTCCTGCGATACTTTTACATGGTGGCAAGGGAGGAAAACATCACCCGCGCCGCCCAGTTGCTGCACGTGACCCAGCCCACCCTCTCCCGGCAGCTCATGGGGCTGGAGGAAGAACTGGGCACGTCGCTGTTCCACCGGAACAGCCATCGGATTTTGCTGACGGAGGACGGTATGCTCCTAAAGCGCCGGGCCCAAGAACTGCTGGAGCTGGCCGACAAGACCCAGCGGGAATTCCAAAGCCGGGAGGAACTGGCCGGGGAAATCGCCATCGGCTGCGGGGAAACCTGCAACATGGCCCATCTCTCTGACCTGATGGTGTCCTTTCAGGAGCAGCACCCGCTGGTGCAGTTTCGCATCTACAGCGCCACGGCGGACGAGGTAAAGGACCGCATGGAAAACGGCCTGCTGGACATGGGGCTTTTGATGCTGCCGGTAGATATCTCCCGGTACCACACCGTACCCATGCCCCATCGGGAGCGCTGGTGCGCCCTGGTGCGGGAGGACTGCCCTCTGGCGGAACTCCCCCAGGCCACGCCTCAAGACCTGCTCCCCTACCCCCTCATCCTCTCCTGGCGGGAACAGGTAAACGAGCAGGTGCGGGAGTGGTTCGGGGAGTGCTTTGCCCAGGCGAAAGTGGCGGCCCGGTACAACCTTATCACCAACACGGCCATCATGGTCAAGCACCGGGTGGGCGTGGCCCTTTGCTTTGACCTGGGCACCACCTACTATGACAGCCTGGGGCTGGTGCCCCTTTCGCCCAGTTTAGAGAATGGCGCGGTGCTGGCGTGGAAGAAGGAGCAGGCGCGGTCAAGGGCGGTGGAGCAGTTTATCGCCCACGTCAGAAATGCCGCAACGTGACGTTGCATCCAATACGCGCACCTGAGCGCACGGCGCCATGACGTGATAATCCCGCGGTAAACTGTCTGTGTATCAACAGCTATGCCTTTTAGGCATGAACTGAAATAGAAACCAAGTATTGGACTTTTCCCATAACCAGCGGTAAAATGAAAGCGTCCCCAGAGAGAAGGTTTCTCCGGCGGGGGCGCTCATTTCTTTAAGAAGGGAAGCTTGGCAAATGATAAAACAGGAAGCCCTGGCGGGGTTGAGCCTGACCTTGCAAGACATTGGCTTTGCACCGGATGAAGCAGAGAGCTATATGCGTTTGGCGCAGGAGGGGGACAGCACCGGTGCCCAGCGGATGCTCATGCTCAATCAAAAGCGCCGGAGGATGTTGGATGAAATACACTTTCACGAAAAGCAGTTAGACCGGTTGGATTATCTCCGGTATGCGTTACAAAAGGAAAGCATGCCGGAGATACGGATGAATCAGGATAATAAATAAAAATGGGAGGAATCAGCATGAAGTACACAAAGTTAGGCAATTCCGATCTGAACGTTTCCCGCATCTGCATGGGCTGCATGGGCTTTGGCAACGCCCAGACAGGCCAGCATAGCTGGACCCTTGATGAAGAGCATTCCCGGGAGATCCTTAAGCGGGGCCTGGAGCTGGGGGTCAACTTCTTCGACACCGCCATCGGCTACCAGAACGGCACCAGCGAGCAGTTCGTGGGCCGCGCCCTGCGGGACTTTGCGAAACGGGAGGACGTGGTGTTGGCAACGAAATTTGTCCCCCGCAGCGCGGAGGAAATCGAGGCCGGGGTCACTGGACAGCAGCATATCGCCAAACTGCTGGACACCAGCCTTCAGCACTTAGGCATGGATTACGTTGACCTGTACATCTACCATATGTGGGACTACAACACGCCCATATACGACATCATGGAGGGCCTCAACAACGCCGTCAAGGCGGGCAAGGTGCGGTATGTCGGCATTTCAAATGCTTACGCCTACCAGTTGGCAAAGGCTAATGCCATCGCTGAACAGAACGGCTTTGCGAAGTTCGTGTCCATTCAGGGGCACTACAATCTGATTTTCCGGGAGGAAGAAAGAGAGATGGCAAGGCTCTGCGCCGAGGACAACATCGCCATGACCCCCTACAGCGCCCTGGCTGGCGGCAGGCTCAGTAAACGCCCCGGCGAGACATCCAAGCGTTTGCAGGAGGATAGCTACGCTAAAGGCAAGTATGACGCGATGGCGGAGCAGGACGGGAAGATCATCGCCCGGGTGGCGGAGCTGGCCGACAAGCATGGGGTGAGCATGACAGAGGTTTCCCTTGCGTGGCTGCTGACAAAAGTTACAGCCCCAGTAGTGGGCGCGACAAAACTGCATCACATTGAGGGCGCGGCAAAAGCGGTTGACCTGGAATTGACGGCGGAGGAACTGACCTGCTTAGAAGAGCCTTACGTCCCCCACAAGCTGGTGGGCGTAATGGCGCAGAACACGCCTGCTGTGGCGGGGCAGAAGCAGGTGTGGTCGCTGAACAACAAATAAATTTGATGTTTATGGAATAGCGGGAGGACATCAGCATGGAAAATCTGCGGAAAACAGATCCGGAATTTATGGAGCGCTTTGAGAATTTTGCCTTTGCGGAAGTCCCCGGCGAGGATGGCCAGCGGCTGGACGAGGAAACCCGCTGGCTGGCAGTTTTAGCCACCCTGCTGGGCTGCCAGGGCATAGACGCGTACAGGACCATGCTGCCAAAAGCCCTGGACGGGGGCCTCTCCCCGGTGCAGGTAAAAGAGGTGGTCTACCAGGCGTTTGACTACCTGGGTATGGGCCGGGTATGGCCGTTTCTGGCAGCCACAAATGAGATACTGACCAGCCGCAGCGTAGAGCTGCCCCTGCCCGGTCAGGCGACCACCACCATGGAAAACCGCCTGGAAATGGGCGCCCAGGCCCAGGCGGAGATCTTCGGCGAACACATGAAAGAGGCGTGGAAGGCTGGGCACATCAACCGCTGGCTGGCGGCAAACTGCTTTGGGGATTACTACACTCGCACGGGTTTGACTTTAGCCCAGCGGGAGATGATAACCTTCTGTTTCCTGGCGGCCCAGGGCGGGTGTGAGTCCCAGCTCGCCGCCCATGCCAAAGGCAACATGAACATGGGCAACAGCAAGGATTTCCTTATCAAAGTCGTGTCCCAGTGTCTGCCCTACATTGGCTACCCCCGGAGCTTGAACGCTATCGCCTGTGTGAACAAGGCGGCGGAGCAATAGAAAAATCGAAACAAGTGCAGCAAACAAGCGCCCCTGATAAAATGGGGGCGCTTGATTTATCAAAAAATGTACGGACACTTCGTCAGAGCAGTTGGTATTGGGGTGCGTCCAGGGGGGACTTCCGGATAGCTTGAACAAAAAGGATATAAAGTTATGGCATGATTACACGCAGAATTCCGTTCCCAAACATTAGGGCTTGTTTGAAAATAGAGGAAATGACGAATTTTTGATTCAGAAGTGGTCAGATTCCAGGAAAAAACCGCAAGCCAACCTGCCGGTTGGCGAGGATTTTTGACGCAGAATAGGGCCGCTTATGGGCAAAAAGACAGCGCTTTCGATTTTTCAAACAAGACCTAGCCTGCACAAAACAAAAAGTTCTTCCAGTTTGCTAAAAACAGCAGGATATCCGGGCACTCCTCCGAATGCCCGGATATCCTGTCCGTATTTTTACGCTGCGTCATGCTCCTGGACAGACTGGCTGGCAATGGCCCTGCCCTGTTCCACCATGGTCTGGGCAAAAATCCCATACCCCATAGCCGGATCTTCTGTAAACACATGTGTTACGGCTCCCGCAAGTTTCCCGTTCTGCAGGATAGGCGCGCCGCTCATTCCCTGCACAATGCCTCCCGTAGCTTCCAGGAGCCGGGGATCTGTCACCCGGAGCACAAGGTTTTTGGTGGGCTGGTCGCGGCTGGCGATCCCCTCAATTTTTGCCTCATAGAGCCTGGGGCCGTTTTCGTCGATGCTCAGGAGAAGCTTTACCGCCCCCTCCTGTACCTCT
>JAAVYD010000136.1 GCA_022790955.1 Bacillota bacterium | reverse complement strand
CAGGGCCTTCATGGCCCGGAAATTTATCTCCTTATAGCCACGCTCCGCGCTGTCCACAGTTTTGCCGGACTTGGTAAAGGCGGGCGGGTCTAAGATGATATAGTCATATTCCCCTGGCCTCAGGGAAGGCAGCAGATCAAACACATTGGCGGTTTCATATTCCACTATGCGGGAAAGGCCGTTGCGGGCGCAGTTTTCCCTTGCGCAGGCAATGGCGGTTTCAGACACATCCACAGAGCGTACGTAAGCCGCCCCGGCTTTAGCGCAGTTGAGGCCAAAGGATCCTGTGTGGGTGAAGCAGTCCAGCACACGCCTGCCGGCAGCCAGCCGGGCGGCAGCGGCCCGGTTATACTTCTGGTCTAAAAAGAACCCGGTTTTCTGGCCGTTTGCAAAATCCACCAGGTAGCGGACGCCGTTTTCCTCTATCTCCACAGTGGTCTCCTCCGGCGCTTCCCGGCCCGGCAGGGGGAACCAGCCTGTGTTCTGGGCCAGGCCCTCCAACTCCCGCACCCGTACGTCGTTGCGCTCATAGATGCCGCAGACCGATATGCCGTCCCGCTCCAGGGCTTCCACAAGGAGGGGAAAGAGGAGGGGCTTGATTTTTTCCACCCCCAGGGAAAGGGTCTGGGTCACCAGAACGCCCCCGAACTTATCCACGGTCAGGCCGGGGAAGCGGTCGGCCTCCCCGAACACCAGCCGGAAGCAGTTGAAGTCCCCTGCCATAACGGTTTTCCGGTATTCCCAGGCGTGACGTACCCGGCGGCGGTAAAAATCCTCGTCAAACCTGTCGTTGGCGTTGCGGGAAATGATGCGCACCCGGATTTTTGAATGGCTGTTATAGAAGCCTGTACCCAGGTAGCGGCCTTTAGGGCTGAGAACGTCACAGAGGGCGCCGTCCTGCAGCTCCCCTTCCATATCCGTAATTTCGTTATCAAACACCCAGGGATGGCCTTCCCTGGCGCGGGCCGCACCGCGTTTGTCTATTTCCACATAGGGATAGGGACGTTCTGTTTTCATTCCGTTTTCTCCCTTCCAGCTTTTTTACGCTATCACGCCTCCGCCGATTACGATGTCGCCGTCATAGGCTACCATCGCCTGGCCTGGGGTGGCGGCCCGCTGGGGCTGGTCAAAGGTGGCCTGGAGCGTGTCTTCCCCGGTCTGCTCCAGAAGGGCTGGCTGGGGGGCATGGCGGTAGCGCAGCTTCACCTGCGCCCGGACAGGGCCGGGCAGCCTTTCACAGGCAATGAGGTTGATGCCATGGGCTGTAACAGTCCGGGAAAACAAGGCTTCATGGGGGGCCAGGGTAACCTGGTTTTTCTCCGGGTCAATGCCGCACACATACATGGGCTGGGGAAAGGAAAGCCCCAGGCCTTTGCGCTGGCCAATGGTGTAGTGGATAATCCCCTTATGCCTGCCATACACCTCCCCAGCCGTTCCCACAAAGTCCCCGCTGGGGAAGGATGTTTTCGCATAGCCTTCGATAAAGGCGGCATAGTCCCCGTCCGGCACAAAGCAGATGTCCTGGCTGTCCCGCTTGCGTGCGTTTAAAAGGCCGTTTTCCTCTGCCAGCGCCCGCACCTGGGCTTTTGTCAGTTCCCCTAAGGGGAACATGGTGTGGGCAAGCTGCTCCTGGGTCAGGGAATAGAGCATGTAGCTCTGATCTTTGTCCTTGTCCAGCCCGGTTTTCAAAAGAACCCGCCCAGAAGCCTCGTCCCTCTCCACCCGGGCATAGTGGCCTGTAGCCACCTTGTCAAAGCCCGTTTCCGCCGCCCGCCGGAGCAGCTTCCCAAACTTAATGTGCCGGTTGCAGTCGATGCAGGGGTTTGGGGTTTTCCCCTGGCAGTAGGCGTTTACAAAGCGGTCTATTACCTGTTCCTGGAAATCCTCCTGGAAGTTGAACACATAAAAGGGAATCCCCAGACGGGCGCACACCAT
This sequence comes from Bacillota bacterium, assembly GCA_022790955.1. GTDB lineage: Bacteria > Bacillota > Clostridia > Peptostreptococcales > Anaerovoracaceae > JAAVYD01. The sequence goes on along the minus strand of JAAVYD010000136.1, from coordinate 2,070 downwards.
GCGTGCGTCATTTATGTCATCTGCTGAGCAGCAGGTTTTTTCCCCGGGAAATACCTCTTCCCGCTCCTCCCGGCGGAGGCTCAAGGTAACGCCCACAGCCTCCAGGCCTGCCTGTTTCACTAGCAGGGCCGCCGCGCTGGAGTCCACCCCGCCGCTCATGGCCACCATGATTTTTTCCATTGTGCCCTCCTTCCCGCAAACCCTTAAAATAGTTTGGTTCTAAAATTCTCCGTTTTCCCGAAAAAACCAGCAGAGCGCGGCTGCCTGCGGGGGAGCCGCACTCTGCGTAAGCCTGGCAAAGGTTTCCGGGATACTTATCAGGGCAAAAAGCACCTTCTATCGTGTTTTCTCCAGCACAATCTGGGAGTCTGGCCCGTTTTTGCGCACCTCATCCAGGGTAAGCCCCAGCTCCCGGCAGAGCAGCTCCATCACCCGGGGAGAGCAGAAGCCGCTTTGGCAGCGGCCCATGCCGGCCCGGGTGCGGCGCTTCACGCCGTCCAGGGTGCGGGCGCCTAGTATGCCATGGATGGCGTCTACAATTTCCCCTTCGGAAACCTCCTCACAGCGGCAGATAATATTGCCATAGGCAGGGTTTTCCTGTATTTTCGCGGCTCGCTGTTCCGCGTTCATCTCGTGAAGCCGGGGCACGCCTTTGCGTACCGGGTCAAAGCCTGCCTTCTCTTTCAAGGAAAGCTTGTCCGCCACCAGCCCGGCAATATACACGCCGATGGCCGGAGCGCTGGAAAGGCCAGGAGACTCGATGCCCGCCGCGTCGAAAAAGCCCTCCGCTGTCTCGCCCAAAGTGAAATCGTCCCCGTCCTCATGGGCGCGCAGGCCCATGAAGGAAGTGATCACCTGCCGCAGGGGCACGTTCTTTACACCCAGGGCAGACTTTTCCTGTAGCTCCGCCAGGCCCTCCGGCGTGGTGGCGGTGTCTTCCTTGTCCTCAATGTCTGTGGCAGTGGGGCCTACCAGCAGGTTGCCATGTACAGTGGGGGACACCAGCACCCCCTTGCCATACTGGCCCGGAAGCTGGAAAATGGTGCTTTTCACATGGCTGCCAGCTGTTTTGTCCAGCAGGCAGTATTCCCCTTTTCTGGCCGTGATGTGCAGTTTCTTTTCGCACACCTGGTTGTGGAAGATATCGGCATATATCCCAGCGGCATTTATTACTGTCTGGGCTTCCACTTCTCCCTGGGAGGTGGTCACGTACCAGCCCTCCGCTGTTCTCTCTATCTTCTGTACCTCTGTGCCAAAGCGGAACTCCACACCATTTTTCGCCGCCGACTCCGCCAGGCCCAAAGTCAGCTCAAACGGGCAGATAATCCCGGAGGTTTCCGCCAGCAGGGCTGCGCACACCTTGTCACTGAGATTAGACTCCCGCTTCCGGGCTTCCTCCCCGGTTAAAATGCTAAGGCCCGGCACGCCGTTCGCCACGCCCCGGTCATACAGTTCCCGCAGCTTGGGCATGTCCCCCTCGTCCAGGCACACCACGAAAGCGCCCACCCGCTTAAAGGGGATGTCCAGCTCCTCGCTGAGCTTTGTCATCATCTCGTTGCCCTGCACATTCATCCTGGCTTTCATGGTGCCCGGCTCCGCGTCAAACCCTGCGTGGACAATGGCAGAATTTGCCTTGCTGGTGCCCTCGCACACGTCCCCGGCACGTTCCAGCACCAGGAACCGCCCTTCCCGCCGGGAAAGCTCCCGGGCAATGGCGCTGCCTGTCACGCCCGCACCTATAATAACCGCGTCATATCTCATATAGTATCCTCTCTCTCATTTTCCCGTCAGGGCTGTCAGGCCCTATTGCGGCGCCTGCTGTTTTGTGAAAAACCAAGCGCTTTTTCCTTTCTATAGCATAGCACAAAAGCCCTTTTCCTGCAAGGCAAAACTTCTTGGGAAGAATTTGCCCCATCCCGCCCACACACCCCTTCTCATTTTGCCCTCCATTCAACCCTCTCCCCACCGTTTTCCCCCTTAACCTCCCCATTTCCCGCCAAAATCCCTGCAAGTGTGAGTTTATAGATAACTTCCACTCGCCGGCGGAGCGGGGAGGAGGGGGGAGGCTGT
>JAAVYD010000161.1 GCA_022790955.1 Bacillota bacterium | reverse complement strand
ATAGCCCATTTCAGCCACTTTTCCCAGGGAATAATCCAAATCCTCCGGGGTCTGGGTATATGTGCGTAATGTAAAAAGCTGTGCGCCGATTGTCATGAAAATGCCTCCTTTGGCTTTTGGCGTCTCTGCGGTTCTTTTACCTGAAGTGCTTTGCGGCTTCTGCGGCTAGTATACCATAAGCGCGAAGCGCGTTGGTATTGTGTCCATCGCCTGCCCGACTGAAGGAAAGGCTAAGGCGGGACACATTTAAATCAAGTATAATAACCGCTTTGCGGTTATTATACCATGGTAGAAGCAGGCAGTCAAACAGAATAAAAGCGGCGGTTGCCTTGCTTCCCGGTTTGCGGTATAATGGGCATAAAACCTGAAAACCATGGGAGGTCTAATTTATGCGGCGTGTTTTTGTAATTGTTCTGGATTCCCTGGGCGTGGGCGCCATGGCGGACGCCCCTGCCTATGGCGACGCGGGAGCCAACACTTTAGGGCATATCAGCGAAAAGGCAGGGCCGCTGCATATCCCCCATCTGTTAGAACTGGGCATGGGAGAAATCTGCCCGCTGCCGGGCACCCCTGTCCCGGAAAAATTTTCCGGGAAGGTTCTGCGCATGAACGAGCTGAGCGCCGGGAAGGACACCATGACAGGCCACTGGGAAATGATGGGCCTGCGCACCACCGCCCCCTTCCGCACCTTTACGGAAACGGGCTTCCCGGAAGAACTGCTGAAAGAGCTTTCCCGGCGCACCGGCCGGGGGATCATCGGCAACAAGGCGGCAAGCGGCACCGCCATTTTAGACGAGCTGGCCCCCCGGCAGTTGGAAACAGGGGAGCTGATTGTCTATACCTCGGCAGACTCTGTGCTGCAAATCTGCGGCAGCGAGGAAACTATGGGCCTTGCGGAACTGTACCGCTGCTGCGAAATTGCCCGGGCGCTCACCTTGGAGGAGCCTTGGAAGGTGGGACGGGTAATTGCCCGCCCCTATGTGGGCAAGGCCCCGGGGCAGTTTAAGCGCACAGCCAACCGCCACGACTATGCTGTGCCTCCCTTTGGCCCCACTGTCCTGGATGCCTTAAAGGAAGCTGGCCTGGAGGTTATCAGTGTGGGGAAAATCAGCGATATTTTTGCAGGCCAGGGCATCACCAAGTCACATCATTCCGAAAGCAGCGTTCATGGCATGGAGCAGGCCATTACAATCGCCCAGGAGGATTTCCATGGCCTTTGCTTTGTGAACCTGGTAGACTTTGACGCTCTCTGGGGCCACCGCCGCAATCCCGATGGCTACGCCCGGGAGCTGGAGCGCTTTGACGAAAAGCTGGGAAAACTGCTGCCCCTGCTGGGCAGGGAGGACAGGCTTTTCATCACTGCAGACCATGGGAACGATCCCACCCACACAGGCACCGACCATACCCGGGAGCAGGTGCCCCTGCTGTGCTGGTCGCCGGGAATAGGGCCTGCCCGCCTGAAAGACAGGGATACCTTTGCCGACCTGGGCGCTACCGTCTGCGGGCTTTTCGGCGTCGCCCTGCCCGCAGGCTGTGTGGGAACACCCATTGAGGAAATGCTGGCGCAGTAAAACTTTCCTCCACTCTGCCCCCTGTTTTCTGGGGAGTGTCCAAGGCAAACATTTTGTGAAAGAATAAGGAAGATATGAGAAAAGCAAAAGAAGATCAATGGAAAAGGCGTCCGTATTGCGGAAAGACAGAAAATCAGATCAAAGCAGGGTACAACGGTTCGGCAAGCCAGCGGATGGCGGACGCAGCCCCTGCCCCAGGGCGACAGCATTTAACTTTTTGTCGGAACATGGTAAAATAGAGGAATGGAAATAGAAAGATTAAAAACAGCACTGGAAAAGGTAGAGGACCCGAGAAGAACGGACCGAGGCCATGTACTGCACAAATTGGAGGACATT
>JAAVYD010000025.1 GCA_022790955.1 Bacillota bacterium | reverse complement strand
TTGTCCAATTTGTCATTTTGCAGTTTAAATATAAATCACTTTTATTGTTTATCAATATATTGCGTCATTTATGATATTAAGTACTATTTATTGATTATAATACTGTTAAAAGAAGATGATTTAATAGCACAGCGGGTTAATTTAATAAAGAAATAATGTTTTTTTATTATTAATACAATTAGAAAAAGTTATATTTACTAATATATTAGTATTGATTGTATTAAAATGTTGCTGTTTTTCATACTTAACTAACGATTGAAATATTGCGGAAAAAGTGGTAATATGAACATAATATTTTTTGCAGGAAAGGGATAAGGAATGAATTCTTACCAGAAATATATTCGCAATTTCAGTATTATTGCACATATCGATCATGGCAAATCTACGCTGGCAGACAGACTTATAGAAAAAACAGGTCTGGTCGCTCAGCGAGAGATGAAAGCTCAGTTTTTAGATAATATGGATTTGGAACGGGAACGCGGTATAACTATCAAGCTGCAGACTACCCGGCTTCATTATAAGGCTAAAGATGGAAATACATATATTTTCAATCTTATAGATACTCCGGGACATGTGGATTTTAATTATGAGGTATCAAGAAGCCTTGCTGCCTGCGAAGGCGCTATACTCATAGTTGACGCCACCCAGGGCGTGGAAGCGCAGACTCTGGCAAACGTGTATCTGGCGCTGGATGAAAATCTGGAAATTCTGCCGGTGATAAACAAAATAGATCTGCCGAGCGCAAGACCGGACGACGTAAAACTTGAGATAGAAGAAATAATAGGAATAGACGCTCAGGATGCGCCGCTGATTTCAGCCAAAGAAGGAATTAATATAGAAGACGTTTTAGAAGATGTCGTTAAAAATGTACCGCCGCCCCAGGGCGATGTGAACGGAAAGCTAAAAGCGCTTATTTTCGATTCTTATTACGATAATTACAAGGGCGTGGTAATTTATTCGAGGATTTATGAAGGTTCCGTTAAAAAAGGCGATATTATAAAGCTGATGAGCAGCGATAAGACTTATGAGGTTACGGAGGTGGGCGTTTATGTACCGTCGCCGTCGCCGGTGGAAAGTCTGAGAGCAGGCGAGGTAGGCTATATCTGCGGAAGTATAAAGCAGGTTCGGGATGCAAGAGTTGGCGATACGATTACTCACGCTAATAATCCTACAGAGGAGCCTTTAGCAGGATATAAGACGGTTCAGTCTATGGTTTACTGCGGTATTTATCCGGGTGAAGGCGAAAAGTACGATAATGTAAAAGATGCATTAGAAAAACTGCAGGTAAACGACGCAGCTTTCGTGTTTGAGCCAGAAAATTCGGCGGCGCTTGGGTTCGGATTCCGTTGCGGATTTTTAGGGCTGCTTCATATGGAGATAATAGTCGAGCGATTGGAAAGAGAATTTGAACTTGCAGTTATAACTACGTCGCCAAGCGTTATATATAAAGTAGTGATGACTAACGGCGAAGTGGTGATGGTTCAGAATCCGTCTAATCTGCCGCCTGCCGTTGAAATTGATCATATTGAAGAACCTGTTGTTAAGGCAGATATAATGATTCCAAAGGATTACGTGGGTGCGATTATGGAGATATGCCAGCAGCGCCGCGGCAAGATGATCCATATGGAATATATTACTGAGAACAGGGTGACTCTGCATTACGAGATGCCGCTGAACGAGGTAATATATGATTTCTTTGACGCTTTAAAGTCAAAGACGAGAGGTTACGGTTCATTGGATTATGAGCTTTTGAGATATGAAAAGTCAAATCTTGTAAAGTTGGATCTTTTGTTAAATAAGGAAATAGTAGACGCTTTTTCTATGATAGTTCACGAAAGCAACGCTTACAACAGGGGCAGGTTTGTCTGCGGAAAGCTCAAGGAGATTATACCTTCCCACCAGTTCGAGATTCCGATTCAGGCTGCCATAGGTCAGAAGGTTATCGCGAGAGAAACGGTAAAGGCGCTTAGAAAAGATGTACTTGCCAAGTGTTACGGCGGGGATATTTCCCGTAAGAAAAAGCTGCTGGAAAAGCAGAAAGAAGGCAAGAAACGTATGCGTCAGTTCGGTAAGGTGGAAGTGCCGCAGGAGGCGTTTACCGCAGTGCTCAAATACGATGAGGATAAGTAGCGGCAAAGTTTTGAATTTAAGCGCGGCAGGCATTAATATATTAATATAAAATTTGAAAACGGTTAGCCTGCAAACGCAGAATAAAGATATGATAATAAATAATACAAAAAAAGCGTTGGGGATATATATACATATCCCCTTTTGCGTACGAAAGTGCATATATTGCGATTTTAGTTCATACACAGATTGGAACAAGAGTATTGAGGAACAGTATTTTCGTGCTTTATATCGGGAAGCCGAACTGTTGGCGGATATGATAGGTGAAATGTCTGAGGTTTATGCCGGCTCTGCTATTTTTCCGGATACCGTTTTTATAGGGGGAGGGACGCCGTCGGCTGTAGATGAAAATTATATAGCCGGGTTGCTGAATATAATTCCTGCAGCTGAGGGAGCTGAAATCACGATAGAGGCGAATCCTGGAACGCTGACTGAAAAAAAGCTTCATTTATATAGAGAGTGCGGCATTAATCGTATTAGCATAGGAGTGCAGTCTTTTAATGATTCTGAGCTTTCTTTTTTGGGAAGGATTCACAATGGCAGGGAGGCTGAAGCCGCTGTTAATATGGCGAGAAACGCCGGATTCGACAATATTAATATAGACCTTATCTTCGGGTTTCCCGGTCACGATATGAAGTCATGGCAGGAAACCCTGAGAAAAGCCGTGAATCTTAAGCCGCAGCATATTTCTTTTTACAGTCTGCAGATCGAGGAGGGTACTCGGCTTTATAAGATGTTTAGAAAAGAAGAGATAGAGCAGATTTCAGATGAATTAAATCGCGAAATGTATCATTACGCTGCTGATTTCCTGAGTTCGGCAGGGCTTAACAGATATGAGATATCTAATGCGTCGCTTCCTAAAAAAGAATGCAGACATAATCTGAAATACTGGGATATGAGCCAGTATATCGGGATAGGCGCGGGAGCGCATTCTTTTTTTAGAGAGGATCGTTTCTTTAATCCTTCGGGAATAAATGATTATATAGATTTTACGGATTTAAATTTTTATGGCATAAATAGTAATTTTTTTACAGGCAGAAAGTTTTTTAAAAATTCTTTTGAGGATAACGTTACAGATTATATTTTTACGGGAATGAGGCGTATAAACGGAATTTCTATTGAAGATTTTAACAGCAGATTTGCAGCGGATTTTGATGAGATTTATAGTCGGAGGATTAAAAAATATATGGAGGACGGATTTCTGGAAAAATCGGGCGGCTTTCTGAGATTTACTGAGAAAGGTCTTGATATCACAAACTATATATTGGCTGATATGATTTAGCGGGGGAAACCTCGCTTTTTTAGTTTTGTTTTTATTAACAGCAAAGATTTTAGATAATAATATTAAGATTTTAAAATTTATAATAGCATAATTGAAGTATTACGGTAGAATATAATATCAATAATGGAATTTATTTGAAAAATACTGTGGAATATATTGACATAAAAGATTTTTAATGGTAATATATTCATGTAATTAAATGGAAGGAGGTGAGAACTATTAAGATTTTGCTGATAGATAAAGACGGAGATTTCAGAAAAAAATTTTCGGATTATATGGTGGGGAATTATGAAGATATAATTATTACTGTATTGGAAGGCAGGGATAAAGATATTAATACTATTAAGAATATGTTTTTTGAAAACGATATAGTGTTTGCAGATGAGAGGGCATGGACTCCAACATTTGTACCGGAGGGATATAAAGGCATATGTGTTGTGATGGTGGGAGAGCATTATGGCAAATTTTCAGAGCAGCCGGATAAAAACATTAATATAAATTGCATATTCGCGTATAAATTCCAGAGCATACCGGATATTTTAAGAATGATTCCTGAGTTTAAAATGGGGACTGGCAGGAAGATCAGCGGAGGAAGCAGGGATTCCAGTATGGAGCTGATCGCTGTAAGCGGGTTTTCCGGAGGCTGCGGAAAGACAAGTTTTGCGGTTATGCTTGCAAGGCTTAATCAGAGCAGATTTAAGAGAAGGACTCTTATAATAAGTTTAGAGAGCATAAGCGATATAAACGATTATTTTGTGCAGGTGAATGGAAATATAGATGGACAATTTTTCGGGGAAGAAGTGAATGTACATAAAACAGAGGATATGAATATATTGATTTTGAATTTTCTTGCAGGAATTTCTGTGAATATGAAAGATTTTGTAGTTAAAGACAGATTTGGTGTTAGTACGTTTATTTTGCCTCGTAGTTTTATGAACGATATTGTAGATCTTGGGGAAAAGCATATAGGGGAATTTCTTGTCTATATAGAAAAGCTAAATTTGTTTGATACTGTTATTTTTGACATGGATAACAGACTGAGCGCAGGAAATGCGTTTGTGTATAAAAAGGCGGACAGGGTTTTTTCCCTTTGCCGCGAGGACAGATTAAAAATTGGAAGCGAGGTTGTTTGGGAAGAGAAGGTGATTGAACATTGTAAAGATCGCTCAATTATAAAGGTGATGAATTTTTGTGGCGAGGTGAGCAGGGCGGACAGCATTGTTGCGGAAGATGATGTATACATAAAAAAAGAAAGCGATTTTATGCTGCCTTTTGATCCCAACAGTTTTTTTGTAAAAGACGGCGGATTTGATATAAGTATGGTTGGCGAATATGCTGCAGCTGTGGGATATTTGGTGAACGAGGTTATGGTCGTATGATACGGAGGTGAGAATAGTGAGAGCTGCGTCAGTTGATGGTAATGATATATCAATCAAAAAGATGGTGGAAGCTGAAGTTGATAATATAGGCATAATATATGAAATCTCCGATATTGTAAGGAAAAAACTGAGCAGCGTTATCGGAAATATAGACGATGAAACGGTTATGGCTGCGATACACAGGGAAATTTTGTTAAATCCTATCAGCAGAAATCTTAAACTGCATGAAAAGCAATCTGCGGCGGAAGGAGTGTTTAATGCTTTGCGCAGAGAGCTTGATTTTCTGGAAAAGTATTTAAAAGACCCTCAGATCAGTGAGATTATGGTAAATGGTCATGATGATATATTTATAGAAAAAAACGGGCGGATAGTGAAGATTCCGGAGTATTTTCCGAGTTCTAAAGAGCTGGAGGAAGTAATTATGCGTATAGGATCGAAGATTCACAGGGAAATAAACGAGATGAATCCAATACTCGACGCAAGGCTTGCCGACGGTTCCAGAGTTCATGCGGTGTATAAAAATATAGCGTTAAACGGTCCGACCTTAAATATCAGAAAGTTTCCCGATACGAGGATAGATATGAAAGAACTGATTTCACTGGAAACTGTTACTGCGGAGGCTGCCGAGTTTTTAAAGCAGCTTGTCATATGCGGATATAATATTTTTTTGTCGGGAGGCACGAGTTCGGGCAAGACTACGTTTCTGAACGCATTGTCCGATTTTATTCCTGCTGACGAACGGGTCATTGTTATTGAGGATTCTGCAGAACTTCAGCTTGATGGTATTGAAAACATCGTAAGGATGGAAACCAAAAACGCAAATGTTCAGGGAAAAGGCGAGATAAATATGAAACATTTAATAAAAGCGAGCTTGCGCATGAGACCTGACAGGATTATCGTCGGGGAGATTCGAGGCGGCGAGGTTATGGATATGATCAATTCTATGAATACGGGACATTCGGGAAGTCTGTGTACAGGTCATGCAAATTCGGCAAGAGGAATGCTCAGCCGAATTGAAACGATGATGCTTACGGCGTCGTCTTTTCCCATAGAGGCTATAAGAGGGCAGATTGCGTCTGCGATAGATATAATTGTACATCTTGGAAGGCTTAAAGACAGATCCCGAAAGATTCTTGAGATTACAGAGGTTGCAGGGTTTCAAAACGGTGAGATAATGTTAAATCCGCTGTTTGTTTATGAAATTATAAAGGATAAAGAAGGAGACAGGCTAATGAGAACGGAAAATCCGTTGAAAAATACATCGAAACTGATAATGCAGGGAGGTGCGGTGATATAGTTCCGTCTGATTATAATGAATATAAACTGAGTTTTTCGGAATTAAGAAAATATTTTATTGTTTCTTTCGGGCTTTTGTTTATATGTGGTTTTTTGTTTTATTACAGCCTGATAGCAGGGCTGATAATGGGGTTGATATCATTTGCGGGGATTCCTATTTACAGGAAAATTTTGATAGAAAAAAGAAAGGTTCGGCTTTCGGCGGAATTTAAAGATTTGCTGTATTCTATATCGTCAGCCGTTATGACAGGCAGGCATCTGGGTGAAGCTATACAGGAATCTGAAAAATCGGTAAGCCTTATATACGGTGGGAACAGTGTTCTTGCGTTAGAGGTAAAAAATATGTGCAGGATTATGAGTGAAACCAACTGCAGCGGAGAAGCGGTATTGTCGGATTTAGCAAAGAGATGTCATGTGAACGCGGTGATGGATTTTTCTGATATGTGTATGACATGCAGAGTTACGGGAGGCGATATGAACCGAATGATTTATAAAGCTGTGTTTATGATTACTCAGAACATCGAGCTGAATAAAGAAAAAGAGGTCATGCTTTCTCAGAAAAAAACGGAGTCGAGAATATTGGCTGCCATGCCGATTATAGTTACGGGAATCATTAATATAACTTCACCTGATTATATGGAAGTTATGTATACCACGTCTTTTGGCAGGCTTGTTATGACTGCCGCTCTTGCGGGTACGATAACAGCTTTTTTGTGGAGTATGAAGCTCGTAAATTCTAAGATTTAGGTGATCGGTTTGAATAAAAGAATAAAATTATTTTGGGACTGGATGTCTGAAAAGCTGACCGGCGACGGCAATGTACTCAGGGAAAATCTGGAGGTTGTTTACGGTAGAAACGGAGCGGACGAGGCTGTCAGGGAATATAGGAGAAAAAAATTAAATCTGTATGCGGCTGTATTTGTTACGATTGCTCTTTGCGTGATATGTTTAATTGTTTTCCAAAAGGACAGCGGACATGTAGAAAGTCTTATTCGGGAGGAAAGCGGCAGAGGCGGTGTTAATGTTTCCCTGAAAGCGGAGGCTGAGTACGGCGGGGAGGAAATCAGGGAAAATCTTTATGTAAATATTCCCAAAAGGCAGTTTACAGAGGATGAAGCTGAAAGTATTTTAAAGAATTACGCTAAGAAACTGCCCGATATGATTTTGGAAAAGTCTGAAAACGGTGAACGTATAGCGGAGTCAGATCTCAGGCTTCCGATAGAAGATACTGAGTATGGGATAAGTATAGTATGGGATTCCAGCGATCCGGTTATTATTTCCAAAGAAGGTTTTGTGGATGTTATCGCACTTGCGGAAGGTGAGGAAAAAATTACATTATATGCAGAATTATCTCTTGACGGAGTAAATGCAGAAACGGAGTTTGATGTTCTGGTGCGTGATGATCCCGGAATGTACGAAGGAGCTGTTAAAGGCAGGTTGCGCGAGTTATCGGAATCGTTATCGCATAATACTGCAGATGAAATAGTAGAACTTCCGGAGGAATTGGAGAAAGGAATTTACGTAAGCTGGAAAAAGGGAGGTTCGTCAGCATGGTTTTCAGTATTAATGCTGGGTGTTTTTATAATCGCCGCTTTATACATAAGCAGGCATAATAGGGCTAAAAAGGATATGAAAAAATACAGGGAAGCTGTGGCTGACGAATTTCCCGTGTTTATAGATAAATTGGTAATGCTTTTAAACAGCGGACTTACAGTATACGGCGCTATGATGAGGATTTCTGAAGATTATAAGCGAAGCGAGGATTTTAATAAGAGTAAACTTGGAAATGAAATAGTGAATATTGGAAAAAAGGTTAAGGATACGAATGCGTCTGTTGCGGAAGAATGGAGGAATTTCGCGTCAAGAATGGAATCAGGAGATATTTTCAGGTTTTGCACTATTCTTGAGGACAATATGAGTAAGGGCAGCGAGCTTTGCGTTAAATTAGAACATGAAAGCGATAATATGCGGGATATGAAAAAGAAAAATATTCAGAAATATATAAGGGAACTCGATTCTAAAATGATGATTCCTATGATGATAATGTTATGTTCTCTTATTCTTGTGACTGTGGTTCCTGCGATGGCGGGATTTTAGAAAGGATAAGGACTTTATATAGATTTAAAAATTAATGTTTATTGAAGAAAGGAATTGAATAGTTATGGGAAGATTTTATACGTTTATTGCGTCGGGGATTACGAGATTTCGCTCGAAAAAAGGTATGGAGCTTGTCCAGGTAGGGATTATAATCGCTATTGCTGTGGGTATAGGAATTATTTTTAAGGATAAAATAGGTGAATTTGTCAGCAGTACGTTTGATACTCTTTTGGGCGCAGGGTTTAATTAATGTTTAAATCGCTGAAATGGAAAAGAGGAGGTTATATAGCTGAAGCGTCGATTGTATATCCGGTCATAGTGTTTATAACGGTGCTGTTTATCGCTGTTTCTGTGGGTATGTTTATTGATGTTTTAAACGCTTCTGAGATGGAAAATGCGGTGCGCAGGGCGGCTAACGATGAATCGGGCACGGTTATTTACAATGATTCGCAGGATAATACAGAACATGATGTTTTTGATGATAAGCTGCCGGGACACATAGTATCCGGCGGCATAGTTCAGAAATCGGGGACGGCTGTAACAAGATTTTCGTCTAACGGCGGTTCTGAATATAATAATAATTTTTTTATGTTTAATATATTTTCAGAAAATAAATATGTTTTATACCATAGCGCTGTGAACGAAGTATCCGTTTTGTGGCAGCGGCAGGCTGAAGAAACTTTGAAAAATAATTAAATGAAATAATTTAAAATAATGTTATGAAAGATTTAATATAGATGTTTGGCAGAAAGAATAGGAAGAAAGGATCTGCGGCAGTTCTTCTGGTTATATTTTTTATATCTGTTGTAGCTGCGATTAGTGTGATTTATGAAGCGTCGGAGAGAAAAGCTGCATTGAGCATATCTGAGCTTGTTTTTGATATGGCGGGAAGGACCGTATTGTCCTGCTATGACAGGGCGCTGCAGCAGGATTACGGTATTTTTGCTTTTGAATGTGATGATGAGAGTCTTGAAAGTCGGCTTAAAGCTCTGGCGGAGGGCAGCTTGTCCCGGACGTCTGTCCCAGGCTGCGAAGTGGAGGAAACGTCGGTTGAAAAAACTGCGTTTTCTCTATTTGAAAGTAAAAATTTTAAATTTCAGATAATCGAGATGATGAAAAAGAATAAACTTAATTATGATGATATGGACTGCGGAGCTGAGCTGCGGGAGATCAACAGAGGATTTGTAAAGTATAAAAATGCCGTTAGAAAAGCTGAAGAACTTGAGGAAGACGCAGAGGAAGAAATGAACAGGCGTGAGGAATTGCTTGCGAAAAATTATAAAGAAGATATTAAAAATGCTGATGAAAGCGCAGCAAAATCTGTAAATAATAAATTTGAGGAACTGCAGGATATGCATAAAAGAATGAAGCAATTTATGGAAAACTGTCAGAATAATGAAATAGAAGAAAAGGATCGTATTTTAAGAAATAGGAAAGTTATGGCTGTTTTGCCGTCTAAAGAAGCGGGAATCGCTTTAAATCAAGCGTTTTCAGGTGAAAAGGAAACAGGGATATTTAAAGCTGCCGTTGATATGGAAAACGGAAACGCAGAGGCGGTTTTTATAGATGAATATATTATGAAACATTTTGGACATCATATGAAAACAGGCGATAAAGATACGTTTTTCAGTAATGAAGTGGAGTATATATTGTACGGAGGTAATTCCGATCTGGAAAATTATAAAAAGGCTTACAGGGCAGCGTCAGCTTTTCGTATGTCTGCAAATATTTCATACATATTTAATAATTCAAATAAATTAGAGGAAATATCGAAGGCTGCGTTTACACTTGGCTCTGACTTTTTCCAGCCATATACAGAGCAACTTATGGCTTTGGCATGGGCTGCCGGAGAAACTGTGAATGACATGGATAATTTAAAAGAAGGAAACTGCGTACCGTTTATAAAGACTGAGGATTGTTGGGTAACCGATCTGGAAAGTGTTATCGCTGGAATTAGAGGAGAGTATAAAGAGATTTCTTCGGTAGATTCCGGAAAATATGAGGATTATCTCAGGCTTTTGCTTTCTACGCTTGATATGGATACTAAGATTTACAGAATTATGGATCTTATTCAGATAAATTTAAAGGGGAGAGAAAGGCAGGAATTTTTGATTTCGGATCATTATACAGGATTTTCTGTAAAAGCGGTTATAAAAAAGAAAAGCCGTTCGGCAGCGGTTCCTTCAGGCAGGAGCAGGATATCTGTAACGCATGTTTATAATCAGCAGCGAATAAATTAATTAATACAATTATGTACGATAAAATATTTAAAAAGATACATTTTATGGTGATAAATTTTAATAAAAAGTTTTCTGAAAAAACAGGGAGTATGTTAGTTGAGGGAGCCATATTTTTGCCGATCTTTATTGCAGCTTTAGCGACTCTTGTATGTCTGATAAAAATATGTTTATTTCAAATAATAGTTTTCAGCGCATACGCGGATCAGGCAAAAATAGCGTCAGTGCAGGATACAGATTATGTATCTTACAGTTCAGAGTCTGTTTTAAGAGATTCAGGGCTTGATCTTTCCGGCATTTCTCTTGACGGGCATTATTACGGGCTTATGGTAGAAGGTATCACCGATGTGGAGAAGATTGTATTTTCCTGCAATATAAATTTAGCGTTTCCTTTTGCAGGAATCAGCAGAGAGCCTCTGCAGAGCCAGATATTTACAAGAAAGTGGATAGGGCAATATGTTGAGGGAGATGTTTTTGCTTTTGAAGATATGGAACGTGACGAAAATGCTGATCATGTGTATGTATTTCCGAGGTCCGGCGGGCGGTTTCACGGTGAAGGGTGCAGATATATAAATTCTTACGCTCAAAAAACCGTTTTATCTAATAATCTGAGAGATAAATACGAGGCGTGTCCGTTATGTACTGAAGGAAATGAACAGAATGGTCAGAGTGTTTATATATTCCGTTACGGAAATTCTTATCACAGGACAGGCTGCAATTCAGTGGATAAATACGTAATCTGCATGGACAGAAGCGATGCGAAGGCAAAGGGATACAGCGCGTGCAGCGTGTGCGGAGGCTAATTAATGGGAAATGAATTTAATGAAAACAATATGCCTGTGTTTGAGAACGTGGCAGGAGAAAAACGGCTTCATATTAGATATGATAACGTGAGGCTAAGTGAGTTTGAAAGAAAAGTTATATTAGAAAATAAATGCGGTTCGTTTTTAGAAATGCAGTGTGTCTGCGGACGGAATAGTATTGATATATTCTATTCCTGCGAGGGCTGCAGAGAGATTTCGGAAGTGATTCGTGAGGAAATCAGCAGCGGCGCAGAATTATTTATGGCGGCGTGTGCGGTTTTGCAGGCTGTTAAATGCTGCAGTGATTATTTGATTTCACCTCAGGAACTGTGTTTAACGCCTGGATTTGTATATTATTCTGCAGAGAATAAAAAAGCAGAACTTTTATATATACCAGGTTATAAAAGCGATATGGAAGTCGGAGAACAAATAGCGCGGATGATTGGCAGAGTTTTTGAAGAAGAATCTGTACAAGATATGATTAAAGAGTCAGTCGACAGATATATTAGAAAGATTCTGGAGCAGGAGTATGGAGTATCAGAACTTATACATATAACAGAGGAGTTTATTAGAAGCGAAAGGCTTTTAAGTATGCCTCAAATATATGAAAACGGGAATGAAAAAGATAATTTGTATATAAAAGAAGAAGATAAAACATATTTGAATAAAGAAAGTGTGGTAAATATTGATATTAATAATATTAAAAACCGTATACGCAGTATAATAAAAGAATTTATTTTATGATGATATAATCAGCATTTTTTTAATCTTAAATTTTAATGCGTAATCTTTATAATAGCCGGTTTTTGGGTATGTAATTATGGACATAGCGCGGAATTGTATGTATACTTAACTTAACTCAGTAAGAATTGTATATTGTATATTGAGTAATATAATATAAACGTTTGTACGGTTTATTACGCGCAGTAATTTATATTAATATTACAATGAATGGAGATGCAGATAATGAATACATTAAAAAAGATGGGGACATTTTCAGGTATCATTCTTATAGCTCTTGGCGTCTTGCTTTATGCCTGTAAAGTTTTAATTATTGATTTTTTTACTGTTGTAGCCGGCATTACTGTGATTGCAGCAGGTGTTTACAGAGCGGTTGAAGCGATGATGCTGAGAAAAAAGGAAATGCCGTATGTCTGGATTGCTGTCAGCGCTGTAATTTTTATTATAGCGGGCATATATCTTATCATTAATCCTATGGCAACTATAAGACTGATAGGAGTATTTATAGGTGTTTTCGCATTTATGTCGGGTTTTGACAGATTTAAGATGGCTTTAATGAGAAAAAAAGAAGGATTAAATTATTCTCCTACTTTTGTTACAGGTATCATCCATATGATTTTTGGAGTGGTTATGTGCATGGCGCCGGGCTACGGCATGAATGTATTAATTATGATTGCCGGACTTTATATGATAATTTCAGGTATTATGGTATTAATGTCTACAATATGGTTTGGAGATTTTTAGTTGATCATGGCAGACTGGCAGGGCAGATTTTACGGTCCGCCCTGCCGGCAGTTTATAGAGGTTAATTTTGTGATATATTTATAAAATACAGCAATAATTTACATTAAATGAATTTTGTTATAAAATAACCAATCGAAATTGTAATTCCTACTGTAACACCAAGTAAAAAATATATGATTTTTAGAAATAATTCCAATGATGATTTTTTTTCAGAATGACGATTAAAATTAGGTGCAGGAGTGCGGCTTAGTTCATGTTTATTATATGTATCTGCTGTAATTCCTGTTTGTGTATTAAGTTTGCTATCATTAGAAATATCAATAGATTTTTTGTCGTGATTTAAAACAATGTCTTGACTTGTTAATGTATTAAAATCTTGAGTTTTAGATTGTTCAAAATATTCATATACTGGTTTTGCGCTTGCTGTATCAAATCCATGTAGTTTTTTGCTAGCCCATAAATAAGCATTATCATGGTGATCTATATATACTAAAAGAACAGTATTTCCTGATTGCGTAAATATTACTCTGAAATCTTGTGTTACTCTTGCGCTTTTAAAGTTGAGTTTTGTATTGAGCTTTTCTACTTTTAAGCTGTCGCTTCGTAAACTCCTTTGCATCGTCTTAATAGTTTCTAAAGATTTTTTTGAATTTTTTTATCTAATTTTGAAAATGCGTCTATATATGTATCTGAACAAACTACGTTTGTTGCCATGGGTAGTACTCACCTTTCTGTTTAGTATATATCTTTATTATACATTAAATTAATATTTCATTAAAGATGTTTTATAGACTAATATAAATAATAAAGAAATTCTGGTGGACTTATTTATAGTAATATATCATTTAATCTGTTGTTTATATATTTTCATGTATGAGGATCATGGGAAAATATTAGTAGAAAAAAGAAAGGCTCAACTTTGATTGTGGCATATAATTATTATAATAATCTGACAATCAAAAAAGCTGAGCATTTCGTTATTATTAATATTCTTTAAGTCTCGCTGGTTGCATCTTTTTTAGAGGTCCCGTAAGCCTGCTTCTTATTATCGTTATTTTTTTTCCAGTTCTGCGCGTGTCGCTGTTTGCCGGCTGTTTCCTGAGAAGCGCCTTTTTTGTCGTGTTTTACCGTCATTTTGATTATCCTCAGGTAAAGACCGATTTTATACGTAAGGGTTATTAAAAAGGCTATCAGGGAAAGAATTTCGGCTCTTTCAAAGTAATAGCCGTATTGAGTCAGTCCCAATGGATAATATAGAGGAAAATCGAGATACAAGTAAAGACCGGGACCGAGTACGGAAAGGGAAGTTATCAGAATCAGCGCCATAATTATGCCGTAAATTATAAGACCTATACTTACAAACGCACCGTTGTTATAGCGGCTTTTTTCGTATTTAAAAAGATAGAGCAGCAGGATCCCTTTTATCGCAAATATTAAAGTGTATACGATTATTGCCATGTACATGTCGGAAGATTGAGTACGCGGCGGATATGTTACGTTGCTGATATCTATTCTTGTTATTATTAGAAGTAATGAAAATATAAGGAAAATTGCAATAATAGGAATTATTATATGCGTAGATTTACTTAACGCTCCGAAATTTTTTGAAGCTGTGTATGCGGATAGTATGAATATGCTTGCAGGTATTATAAATCTATTGACTTCGGGAAGCACGCAGGAATCTACAAATTCTGTAAAGACGACAAGGGATATTAATATTGAAACGGCGGATACTGCGACTATAAGAATTTTTGTAAATAAAGCGGGCTGCTTTTTCTTTATAAGTCTGTCATATATCAATATGATAGGAACAGCAAAAAGTGCGGATATTAATACACAGAGCCATTCTAAAGTTCCGGCTATGGAATATTTGCCGGACATCACAAGGGCGTCTGAAAAAAATATAGCGCTTATAGCGAACATTTCATATCTGCTGTATCTTTTGCTGCTGTTTATTATGGAATTATGCATAGTAAAGGCTCCTTATAAGAAAGTCGCCTGCGGCGATTATACATTAAAATAAATGTAGACTTTCTTGTTATTCCGTTATATCGTTTTATAAATTTAAAACGATATTTCTTACATAATAAAAATAATATCGGTCTTGGAAAACGCTGTTTTTTTGTGAACGTTTAAGTGTATTAACATTAATACGATTAAAATTATGATATTCTGTCTGATTTGTTTATTGTCAAATGGCAGTTTTGCAGCGGCGTTCCTGATCTATTACAGCTATCATTTTATCGTTCATTTGTTTTATAGTTATTACTGGCAGCGAGATATTTTTCTTGCCGAAGTACATCTGATTTATTATATCTACAATCTCAACGCTTTTAATATTTTTGCTTCCTCCAAGACGCAGTTCGTCACTAAGATCCATTCCGCGGGTTCCGGTGGCGTTAGTTTCGGCTTCAAGTACTGTTCCGTTTGATGAGTCTGCCGCCAAAATCAGCGTATTAAATCTTATTTCATCGTTTTCTACTGCAAAATCGGCGATTTCTTTCATTTCGTCGCCATTTTGAGTTTTCAGATAGTCGTCGTCGAATATAAGTACCCGAAGATGACCCAGATAAAATTGACGGCTTTCATTTTCTTCAAGTTTTTTTAAACAGTCGAGCATATTTTTGCCTTCGGCTACCGATACGCAGTTTGACGGCATTCCTTCGGACTCTGAATTTTCCATTTTGATGATTTCTGCCTGCATTTTGCATTTATTTTCGTCTTGTCCATTTTCTGCTTCCGATATTTCAATACTCGTTACTATTGCCAGAGTGTCGAGTTCCCTGCCTTCGCAGCCTGTTAAAAACATGCATGAGGCTATTATGCATAAACATAAAATTATTTTAAAAATACACATAGATTTATTTAATAAACCGCAGTATATAAAATTCAGGGAGCTTAGATTTTTATGATTCATTATTATCCCTTTCATCTTTTGAGTTCTGACGAATAATATTATCTGTGTTCGTTACAGCAGGACGTTTGCGCATTTTGTTCCACGGCATTCTGATAAACGTGTCCGCCGTCATCTGATTGAAGTCGCGTGCCGTCAGGGAAGTATATTGTATAGAGAAAGACTGCAGTGAACAGACTGAAAATATAATATAAAGTATTCCCAGCATATAGCCGAATAATCCCATAAAATACGAGAGAAACAGCAAGATAAACCGCAGATAAAGCACCGGACCGCGAAGCTGAGGCACTATAAGCCCGGTTATTCCAGTAAATGCGACTATTATAACGATGGGAAGGCTTACGAAGTTTGCTTCTACAGACGCTTGTCCCAGAACTATACCGCCTACTATAGAAAAGGCTGTGCCAATGCTCGACGGTATTTTTGCGCTGCCTTCTCGTATGAGTTCAAATGTTATTATAAGAATCAGCATTTCTACAAATGACGACATGGGCATCCCGCTTCGCGACTGGGCGGCTGACATTATAAATTTCAGCGGCAGCATTTCCTGATGAAAGGTAATAAGCGAAAGATATATAGCAGGCAGGCTCAGACTTATAAAAAATCCTGCAAATCTGAGCAGTCTGTTAAAAGACGCGTAATAAGCGTCGCAGTAATAATCGTCGCCGGACTGGAAATATTCGATAAATACGTAAGGCAGAGTGGTAGCAACAGGAGAACCGTTTACCAGCAGCGCTACGCGCCCTTCAAGGAGTTTTGCCGAAACAATATCCGGTCTTTCCGTTGAACCTGTGGTTTTAAATAAAGAATATCTTCCGTCTTTTATAATTTCTTCTATATATTCTGTATCCAGAATGCAGTCTATATTAATAGCTTTTATTCTCTTTCTCAGAGATTTTAATATAGATTTATCCGCAATACCATCCATATAGCACACGCATATTACAGTCTTTGATTTAACACCGATACTGTAAAATTCATATTTCAGAGATTTATTTGTAATTCTTCTGCGAATCATTGAGAGATTCATCATAATTGATTCCGTGAATCCTTCATGAGGACCAGTGATAACCCGCTCTGAATCAGGTTCGTCTACAGAACGAACCGACCAGCCCTTTGTTGATATTATAAGAGCCGATTTGCTGCCTTCGCAGAATAAGATTGTATCGCCCATGAGCATAGCGTCAGTGAGCTTTTCCAGTTCATTTGTTTCTGTGATATCATCTCCAAAAAGTATGTTTTCTTTCAGGATATTAAAGAGTTTATTGCCGGATATTTTGGATGATGAAGCGGACGTATCAGTCAGAGAAGACATATTTTTAAAATTTAAAATCGGAGCTATTATATTTTGATTTATAATAAGATCGTTTACAAGTCCGTCTACAAAAATTATGCCCGCGCGCAGAGCGGGAAAGTCATATGGATTGAGCAGTCTGACTTTGATAGTCTGGTCATTTTTAAAGGTTTCGCGGTAATAATCAAGATTTTCATCGAGATTCGCTGATATTTTCCCGTTATGTTTCATAGTTAAAAGACCTCATATATACAATAAATTTTATAAATAGTATGTCCTGTTCGTTAGTATTAATTCAAAAAAATTAACAGTAAAATTTACTGATAACAGATTCAGATAATGATAAAAAGTGATGTTCAATTATAAATTAGAGGTTCTAATAAGGGAATAGACGGAAAAGCATGGGAAAGAATTTCTTAGAATATGGAATATACAGGAATTTATACCGATACCGCGACTTGAATGAGAACATAATATTCATTATTATTAAAGAAGGAAGATTGATGTATTATGCAGCAATTTTTTCGTAGTTAATCGAACGGGTTTTTAACTGCGATTTTAAATAATTGAATAACAATACTTAGGAAGTTTGAAAATTTATATTGTGATTTCTGAGGATTTCGTGATATTAATAACTTTATAAAATAAATATATATGGTGCAGATTATGCATATTCCAATAAAAATACAGGATTTTTAATTTGAATGTATAATAAATACTATTCTAATATTTTGTAGTATTAATTCAGGGTAAATGGTATAATTATTTAGTGATGATCATGAGGAGCAGGAAAACATGGACAAAAAGGAAATCATAACCAACCTGAAACGGTCACTGGAACATATATATATAAATTTTCGCAGCAGAACAGATCCTAAAGAATGGAAAAATATAATATCATCTGCATACAAAGAACAGCCTTTTCATACGGCGATAGCTGTAATTAATTTTGTACAGAAGCATCATTTGATGCCGAGAAGCGTCTGGCAGGCAATATGCAATTCCATAGATTTAAGAAATAATCCCGCGGAGATGTCTGAAATCTTCAGTCAGCATGTTATAAATAAGCTGTTTTATAACATGGTGAATCCGGATCCAATAAGATACGCGTATATCTCGCCGGATAAGAGCGACGACGATATAAAAACAATTTTAGATTTAGCTGAAAACGCCCTGTTTCATATGGAAAAGGGTCAAATTTATCTTGCGGGCAAATATGTACGTGAATTAAAAGAATATTGCCCGACTCATCCTGATGTTTTAGAGATGCAGTCCCTTTATTCAGAGCTGAGGGTCAGCGGCGGCGTTTATACTGATGAATTTCGCAAAGGCGGAAAAGCCGTCAGAAATTCCGTAGATGAAAGAACGGATATAGGCGTACAATTTATAAAGGAAAGAAAATATAAAGAAGCTGTAGAGTTTTACGAGGATTCCGTAAAAAATAATTATGGCGGTTATTCCGATTATTATACTCTGGGAAGCCTGTATCTTCAGATAAACGATCTGAAGAAAGCCGATACTATCGCGGATTTTTTTCTGGATATAAATAAAGAACCATCATATGCCAATATTTTAAAGGGCATGGTTCTGGAAGCCAAAAACAGGTTTGACGACGCCCTGTTTTATTATAATAAAGGCTTTGAACTCAGCAGGTCGCAGACTGCAAAAAATATGCGGGACAGGCTTGCAGATTTTTTAGAATACGAGAGAAAAGAAAAGAATAAAGGTCAGGAAAATAAGCCGAACGGCAGAGATATCGGCAGGATCCCAGCAGTAAAAGCCGCATCTGGCGCCGAACCCGAAAGTCGCAATAAAGTATATGAGCTTCCCGCTTTTGAGCTCTCCGAGGCGCTTAAAGTTCTTTATGATGCTTATAGATTAGAGGAACAGGTTAATTCCGTGCCTGCAATTTCAGAGAAAATACTTTCGATAGCGGATAATATAGAGGAGTCTGTAAAAAAGGGCAGGTTCAGCCAGGCTTATTATGAATTGAGAAGAAAAGCGGCGTCTTATCCGGATTCTTCTCTGCTTAAGTTCAAAAAGGCTTTCGTTTTATATTTGATGGAAAGGGAATTGGAAGCAAGAGTTCTGCTCGTAGAAATTAAGGAATCGGATTATCTTTATGAAAGATGTCAGTATATGATAGAAGATATAGATTATAACATAGCGGAAAATGGGAGATTTGACGGAATACCGGATATAACTCTGGCAGAAATTTTATTTAACGCCGGAAATTACAACGAAGCTCTCAACGTATTTGCAGCGGCAGATACCAGCAAAATGAACGCTAAAGCCTGGTCTATCCGAGGAAGATGCGAGTTAAACGAGAATCATATAAACGACGCTTTCAGCTCTTTAAGCAGAGCGTACAGAGCAGATATCAATTACAGCCGCGTACGAGATCTTATAGGTATGATCTTTCAGGTTAAGGGCGATTATGCGGGAGCGCTTCGGATGTATAACGAAGCCATAGCCGCCGAGGAGGATCCGCTGAAAGCGTGTGAGATGAAAGCTGCTTTGTTGTATTACAACGGGAAAACGAACGAGCTGTTAAAGTTCAGAAACGATGCGGAGGCTATTTTAAATAAAGGTTCAGATGTCGACGGTTATGCAGGTCTTGTATATCTTTCAGATGATCGAAAGAATACGGAAAAAGGCATTTTATGTATAGAAAAAGCTCTGAACTCCGGCTCCGACAGAGCCGAATTTTATAAAGCAGCTATAGACGCATATATGGAAACTGAAAATTATACGAGAGCGTTAATGTACGCGGAAGCCGGCATTTCTATAACCGATGGGCTCGACGAATTTTATATAAGAAAGGCGGAGATTCTGTATTTTTCCGGTAAGATAAATGCGGCGGATATAGTAGCGAATATGATTCTTAATCAGTATCCCGATTCGGCAGAGATTCAGTACCTTATAGGTATGATAAATTCAAGCCGAGGAAAAGACAGAGAAGCTGTTAAATGGCTTCACAGCGCGGCTAATATGAATCAGCAAAATCATAAGTATGCCAGCGCTCTTGCCGATAAATGCTTTGAAACGGGAGATATGGTTGCGGCGGTAAAATATTATACTAAAGCGATAGAACTGGATAAAATGGATTATATATCTTATAAACGGCGCGCGGTGATACACAGCAGGATAAACGAGGATGAAACTGCGCTGGAGGATATAAACCGCGCTATGCTTTTAAATCCGGACGATCCGGAGATATATGTGATAATAGGTAATATTTTATCCGGCTACGAATCGCAAGAATCGGATGAAATGAGCGTTCCTAAAGAAGTGAGCGCGGGATCAGAAAATCAGGAAGAAAACGAATCTTCCGATAGTGCAGATGAAAAAGATGAGGAAACCGGAGAAAACATTGAACATGAAAAGCATGTGAGGATTTTTACTGCAGAAGAGATAAAACGCTACGAAACATCTGATCTTGAGTTTACTCACGAACTCGAAAGGGATTCTGAGTATTATTACACAAAAGCGTTGACTCTTGCGCCGGAATACCGAGAAGGGTACATTTGCAGAGCTAAGTTTTATGCGGAGAAAAACAGGATAAAAGCCGCGCTGGCGGATATAGAGAAAGCTATTTCGTTAAATAAGGATGAAAACGATTCATATATGGTAAGAGGTATAATATACCATATAGCGGGTGATAATGATAAGGCTATTATGGATTTTGAAAAAGTGCTTTCCATAGATGGAAGCAACCTGCAGGCTTACAGTTATATTGCCAAATGCTGCAACGAGCTTGGAAGATATGAAGAAGCTATTGATATAGCCGAAGAAGGGCTTACCGTAGATCCTGAGTTTTTTAATCTGTACGTGAACAGAGGCGTAGCTTACTTTAATTTGTTGAAGTATAATCAGGCGATAGAGGATTTCCGCAGAATAATCATGAAAAAGAACGCCGTGAACACGGCGGCTGTGGAGTCGGCTTACAAATTCAGAGGTCTTACCTATGAAAAAATGAACAGATATGTTGAAGCAATTTCGGATTACAGGATGTTTTTAAAATACAATCCGGATAACGAGGAAGTGAAGGCAAGACTTAAAAATCTGGAAAGCTATCTGGAGCCGGAAAAAACAAAGACGAGATCAAAATTTACATTGTTTAGGAGAAGCAGTAAATAAAATGGCTGAGATTAATAAAAAAATTATGGCTTTTACAGGCAGCAGCGACGCTGCCGAACTGGTAAATATGCTGTCGGAGTATACTAACGATATATACGCGGCGGTGGCGGACGAATACGGCGAAGCGCCAAGTCCGTCGGGCAATATAACTCTGTTGTCAAAATATATGGACAGAGAAAAGATCATAAGTTGGATAGATCGCGTAGGAATAGATATAGTTATAGACGGAATTTCCATGTCTAATGAGGAAATGAGAAAAGAACTCAAAGAAGTCTGTGAAAGCAGCGGTGTAGAGTATTTTAAGCTGACGGAAAAGCTGTCTATTAATATGAATACTTCCATATGGCGTTCCATTGAGGAACTTGCCAGAAGTATAGAATACGCTGCCGGAAGCGTTTTGATATGGGCAGGTATAGAACTTTACCTGGAACTTGCCGCCTATATTAAACAAAATCCCGACAGAGGAAAAGGTTTCGGCAATCTGATCATAGTGCTTCCGCCTGCGCCCGATATGATATCAAAAGCCCTTGAAGCAGGATATGAGAGCAGCAATATAATCTGCATCGATAAAGACGTTCATGCAGAATTTATAGTTGCGATGTTCAACGAATTTAACGCGACTCATTTTGTTATTTCCGGAGCAGAAAAGCAGGGTCTTAAAGAAAGGCTCAGGGCAGTTGATCTGAGCAGCGTAAAGGCGTCTGTTTTCGGCGATATAAAGGGCGACGATGGTATGAGCATGATCGATATGTGGAAGCTGTTCTGTGAGAGATTTGGTATCGAGGATATATTATGATCCACGTGTATTGCGGAGACGGCAAAGGAAAGACCACGGCGGCAGTTGGGCTTGCTGTGAGGAATGCTGGAAACGGCGGCAGAGTGGTTTTTGCGCAGTTTCTGAAAGGAAGGCAGACGGGCGAGCTTAATATTTTTGAAAAGATTCCCGAGATCAATATTATGAGGGCGTACAGCAGCGGTAAGTTTACGTATCAGATGACGCAGGAAGAAAGAGCCGCAGCGTCGGCGGCAAACGCTCGGCTTTTGGAAGATGCGTTTAAAACAGCCGTGGAAACGAAAGCTGATCTGCTGATCCTGGACGAAGTTCTGTCTGCTGCGGAGCGGGATATGATAGACGAAGAACGTCTGCGGATGTATGTTGAAGGCTTCGGAACGGAAAAGGAGCTTGTGCTTACGGGAAGGCTGCCGATGATCTGGCTTATAAATATGGCAGATTACGTTACAGATATGGAGAAGATAAAGCACCCGTTCGATAAGGGCGTCGATGCCAGGCGGGGTGTGGAATATTAATATTTTAAACGGAGATAATAATGATACCACTTTCTACGGCTATGCGTCCCGTAAGATTAGAGGATTTTAAAGGTCAAGAGCATTTTTTATATAGAGGTTCGCTGCTCTATAATTCCATAAAAAATAAAACCTTTGAATCAGCGATATTTTTCGGTCCTTCGGGCACAGGAAAAACCACGCTGGCAAGGATAATAGCGTCTGAGATGGATGCAGATTTTCGGGAGATAAACGCGACCGTTGCAGGAACAAAAGAGCTTAAAGAAATACTCGAAGAAGCAAAGTTTAAATTTTTCGGACTTCAGAACGAAACTACGTATCTTTATATAGACGAGTTTCACCGCTGGAATAAATTGCAGCAGGATTCCCTTTTGCAGGCTCTTGAGGAAGGAGTTATAAGATTCATAGGAAGCACTACGGAGAATCCGTATTTTTCCATAAATAACGCTATTATAAGCAGAGTAAGGCTTATGTATGAATTTAAGCGTCTTGAACCGCAGGATATTAAAGAGATACTGCTGAACGCATTAAATGACGAAAAAAAAGGACTTAAAAGATATGGGTTGTCTTACGATGAAGATGCTGTCGATATGATAGCGGAGCTTTCTAACGGGGACGCCCGCGTGGCTCTCGATACGCTGGGTTTCATCGCGGAAAATATAGACGACGGCGAAAATATTAATATTAAACTCGTAGGTGAGGCTTTGCAGAGTAAAGTGAGTTTTTATGATAAAGGCGAAGATAGGTACGATCTTTTGTCCGCACTGCAGAAATCCATAAGAGGCAGCGATCCCGACGCTGCGGTTCATTATCTTGCGCGGCTTTTAGAGGGCGGAGCCGATATACAGACAGTGGGACGAAGGCTGCTTGTTATAGCTTCGGAGGATATAGGCATGGCGTTTCCTCAGGCGATAAGCATAGTTACGGCGTGCGTGCAGGCGGCGCTGATGACCGGGCTGCCGGAGGCGCGCATAAATCTGGCTCAGGCGGCAATACTTCTTGCGTCAAGTCCTAAGTCTAATTCCTGTATTACGGCGCTTGATTCGGCGATATCGGATATCAGATCCCGCAGGATAGGTGAAGTTCCTATGCATCTTAAAGATTCTCATTACAGCGGATCTAAAGATCGCGGCATAGGCGGATATATATATCCTCATGCTTATGGAGGATATGTGAAGCAGCAGTATCTGCCAGACGATCTGCATCGTGAGGGCGTGAAATATTACAATCCTACAGAAAATGGTAAAGAAGGAGCTTTTAAGAAGTTTTTGGAAGCTCTGCAGAAAAAAGGGTTATAGATGGCAGGAAATATAGTATTTAAAAACGAAAAACATACGATAGAGTTGGCTGAGTATTCAGGATTTTGTTTCGGGGTAAGAAGCGCACTGGAAACAGCTTATAAGATAATAGAAAAGTACGAGGGGCATGATGTTAATATTTTTACATTTGGCCCTATAATTCACAATGATGAAGTCGTAAAGGAATTTAAAGAAAAAGGCGTGGATATATGCGAAAGTCCGGAGGAGCTTACGGATAATTCCGTGGTTATAATACGCTCCCACGGAGTGGGCAGGCGGACAGAGAAGGCTCTTAGACAGGCGGCGTATGATGTTGTAGATGCTACGTGTCCTCACGTTAAAAAAATTCACAGGCTTGCGAAGGAAGCCCATGAGAACGGATACGAGGTCGTTATCTTGGGCGATGCTTCTCATCCTGAGGTCACAGGTATAAACGGCTGGTGTGAAGATTCCGCCATCATAATACATTCAGTGGAGGAAGTTGATAAAATATTTACAAAAAAACCTCTTTATGTAGTGGCTCAGACTACGTTAAATTTAAAAGTTTGGGAAGAATGTTATAAAAAAATATCTGAAAAATTTTCGGACGCGATATTTCAAAAAACTATATGCAAGGCTACCGAAAATCGCCAGAACGCTTGCAAAGACTTGGCTGCACGCTGCGATATGATGATAATAATCGGGAGCAGGAGCAGTTCAAATACAAAAAAATTATTTGAAATTGCGTCAAAATACTGCAAAAAAACTTATTTTATAGAAAATCATATATTTTTACCATTGAAAGAAGTTGAAAAATGTAATAGAATAGGAGTATCGGCGGGAGCTTCAGCTCCCGAACGTATAATTAAGGAGGTTCTTTCGAACATGAGTGAAGTTATCACTAACAACATCGATGAAACCAATGAAATGCAGGACTTCATGGAAGAAATCGAAAAATCATTAAGAATGCCGCAGCGCGGCGAAATCGTAAAAGGTGAAGTAATTCAGGTAGGTCCTCGTGAAATCTATGTGAATTTAGGATGCAAAAAGGACGGTATTATTCCTAAGGATGAGGTTGCACTGGAGGCTGATCAGGATATAGAATCTTTCTTCAAGCTGGGCGATACTGTAGAAGCTAAGGTACTAAAGACTGACGATGGCGACGGTAACATTTTATTATCCCGCAAGAAGATCGAAGTCAGCGAGCATTGGGATGAAATTATTAAAGCCTTTGAAGACAAAGAATATGTAAGTGCAAAAGTTGTAAAAGAAGTAAAGGGCGGCGTAATTGCAACTTACAAAGAAGTGTCGGGATTTATCCCTATGTCTCAGCTCAACGACAGATATGTGGAAAAGGCTGACGAATTTATCGGCAAGACTCTTACTGTAAGGATCACAAGAGTAGATCAGAAGAGAAACAAGGCCGTATTCTCCCATAAAGCATATCTCGCAGAAGAAAAGAGCAAGAAGATCGCAGAGATCTGGGCATCTTTAAACGTAGGAGATTCTGTGGAAGGTACCGTTATGAGATTCACCGATTACGGCGCATTTGTGGATATCGGTGGCATCGATGGCCTTCTTCATATTTCTGAAATTTCCTGGGGCAAACTCAGACATCCGCAGGAAGCTCTGGAAATCGGACAGAAAGTTAATGTAAAGATTCTGTCTATGAACGAAGAAAAAGGCAAGATCTCTCTTGGACTTAAACAGAATACGCCTGAACCGTGGTCTGTGATCAATGAAAAATATACAGTTGGTCAGGTGGTTGAAGGCAAGGTCGTTCAAATCAAAGAATACGGCGCATTTGTAGAGCTTGAACCGGGTCTTGACGGTCTGGTACATATCTCTGAGATCGCATCCAAGAGAGTAACC
>JAAVYD010000024.1 GCA_022790955.1 Bacillota bacterium | reverse complement strand
GGGTAAATATTTAGCATTGGAAAATATTGATTGATGACGGATATGCCATTTATGGTTTAAAATGATAACATGCTTAAGCACACGGCAATCTGCAGACCCGATTTGTTGAAACTTAATTAACGAAGGAGGCAAAAATGAAACTTAGAAAAGCTCTTAAAAAGCTAACTCTATTCACGGCAGTTTTAAGCATGGCGGCAGTACCCGCATCGGCATTCGCGGCTACGAGCTCAGGAGCAAATATAAATAATAAGTATCAAAAGAGCAGCTTCAGCAACTATTATGCATCGCAGAACGGTAATATCGGCTGTTATCTTCAGAACACAGGTTATTTTACGATTGATAAAAACGGCTGCATAGTTTGGAAAAATTGTACGAATGCAGGAAACCATACATGCAAGCCGTCGTGCGGCACGTCTAATAATCAACAGGTTGTAAAACCGGGAAATCAGACGAATTCAGGGGGCTCGTCTGCAAAGCCTAACGGTTCGGGAAGCAACATAAATCAGGGGAATACAAATACAGGAAACAATATATCAAACGCAAGTGGATATGCTGCTGAAGTTACGACTATCGTAAATAAAGAGAGAGGCGCAAAAGGGCTTAAAGCTCTGAATTACAATTCAGCGTTAGGAGCAGTAGCTCAGAAAAAAGCTGAAGATATGGCGAAAAATAATTATTTTTCACATACTTCGCCTACATACGGTTCAGCATTTGATATGCTTGCCAAGGACAAGATATCTTACAGATCGGCAGGAGAGAATATTGCTAAGGGACAAACTTCTGCGTCTGCCGTAATGAAAGCGTGGATGAATTCAAGCGGTCACAAAGCAAATATTCTCAGCAGCTCATACAGTGAGATTGGAGTAGGCTGCGCGGTTTCTTCAAAGGGAACGAAATACTGGGTTCAGATATTTAAAGGATAATCAAAATAGGTCAGTGCTGATAATAAATGCTGACAAACTGCATCAAACTAAAGGTGCGCAAAACTTAATTAATGCTACGATATTTAAGTATTAGACTAAAGGGGACAGAATCGGTGAAAGAGATTTCAGCGGTTCTGTTCTTTTTGTATTAATTTAACCCGTCGTGCTATTAAATTGGCTTGTTTTAGCAGTATTATAATCAATAAATAGTATTTAATGTTATCAATAACGCAATATATTGCTAAACAATAAAAGTGATTTATAGTAAAATTGCGAAATGATTCATTAGACAATCATATTATCATCAATTAACTCTGTATATTGTATTAATTTCTACTGATGATACAATATATTGATATTGAGTGTCTAATTTTTATTAGCACAACGCGTTAATTTATTATGCATAAGTTCCGAACTATTTTATATAATTATAAAATAATTGTACTAAAATCATGCCGGTTTTAGAAGAGGCAGGCATGTATTATAATGAATATGTATGAGATAAAATAAATATTTGAAATTTTATTGCATAAGCGCAATATAAACCTGTTATGTTACAATCATAATATAATAAGCGTCAAAAGATTGTGCAGCCGGTGGTTTATCTTGTATAATATACCTGTTCTGTATAGTGTGAAGTACATCTGGAAGAAATCGGTTTTCAGATACTCTAAATGTGTATTATTAAGAAAGGATTTTGGCAGAAAAGATGAAAAGAAGACTTAATGCAGGAGATGTGGTTGTACATTTTAAAAAACAGGATTCAGACCAGGATAATACAAAGTATATTTATAAAATAATCGATTTTGCAAGACATACGGAGAACGGAGAGAGTCTGGTTATATATCAGGCTCTGTATCCGCCGTTTAAAGTTTGGGCAAGACCGTACGACATGTTTATGAGCAAGGTAGATAAGATTAAATATCCTGATGCGGATCAGGAGTACAGGTTTGAAAAATATGAAGAATGAACTGAACTTATATAAAGAAAGCGCAGTTTGTTTTAAAATAGCCGTTTGTCAGCAGAAGGTGCGGCAGACTAAATCGGAGAATCTTGCGGCTGCATCGAAGGCGGTTAAAAAGGCGGCTGAGCTTGGCGCGCATATAGTTGTACTGCCCGAAATGTTCGTATGTGATTTCGTGCCGGAAAATATGAGGGAAAACGCTGAACCCGCTGAGGGTGAAACGGTGGATATGTTAAAGTCTGCTGCCCATGACAATGATATATGGCTGGTAGGAGGGTCGTTTCCCGAAATGGCTGAAGACGGCAGGTTATATAACGTTTGTCCAATAGTTTCGCCTGATGGCAGAACAGTTCATTTTTACAGAAAAACGCATCTTTTTGATGTGGATATAAAAGACGGAGTTGTTTCTGCGGAATCCGATGTATTTACGCCGGGAAACAGGCTTGTAACGGTAAATACAGGTTTTGTGCGGTTAGGCATAGCCATTTGCTACGATATAAGATTTCCTTATGTGTTTACAGGGCTTGCGAAGCTCGGCGCTAAGTTAGCGGTTTTGCCGGCAGCCTTTTCCGCCGGTACGGGATCGGCTCACTGGGAAACGCTGATAAAGGCGAGAGCTCTTGATTCTCAGATGTTTGTGGCGGGCGCGTGCAGCGCTTACAGTGAAGAAACGCGGTTTAAAACATATGGACATTCTATGATTGCAGATCCGTGGGGCAGGATTATAGTTTCCGCTGGAAGCGGCGAGGAGATTATCACGGCAGATATATATATTAATGAGGCAGACCAAGTGCGGCGCGAGCTGCCTGTGCTGAAACATATGCGGGAAGATTTTATAAAGAAAACCTGATAATTCAGACTGCTGATTTAAATAAGGAATATTTCGTATATAATATATAAAATTGTGATTATAATTCGGATATTATCGCAGCAGTTTTAGCTGATAAAATAAAAGCGGCAGAGTTTGTCATCAATATATTAAATAAAAATTATCGAAATAAGAAGGGAAATGAAATGGCGTTTTTACCTGTAAGCAGAGAAGAAATGAATAATTTGGGCTGGGAGCGTCCGGATTTTGTGCTGGTTACAGGCGACGCTTATGTGGATCATCCGTCCTTTGGACATGCGATAATCAGCAGACTTCTGGAGCGTCACGGATACAAGGTAGCCGTGCTGGCTCAGCCGGATTGGCGTACCGTTGACGATTTCAGGAGGTTCGGGATGCCGCGGCTCGGATTTCTTGTAAATTCCGGCAATGTTGATTCCATGGTAAATCATTATTCTGTGTTTAAGCGCAGGCGGAAGTCGGATTCCTATTCGCCGGGCGGCGCGGCGGGCAGGCGGCCCGATCGTGCTGTTATAGTTTACTGCAATAAAATTCGGGAAACTTACGGCGACGTGCCTGTGATGATCGGCGGAATTGAGGCGAGCCTGCGCAGGCTCGGTCATTACGATTACTGGGACGATCGCGTCAGAAATTCCGTTCTGCTGGATTCTCAGGCGGATCTGCTTATGTACGGCATGGGCGAACATTCTGTCGTAGAGATCGCGGAGGCGCTCGATTCGGGAATTTCCATTAAAGATATTACATGGATAAAAGGCACGGTTTATAAAACCGTTAATATTAATTTTAAAGAAGATATTGATGAAGATACCGTTATTCTGCCTGATTTTGAAACGATTCGTAATGATAAAAAGGCTTACGCTGACAGTTTTCTTATTCAATATAAAAATACGGATTATATTACTGGAAAAAGGCTTGCGGAGCATTACGGGCGCGGCGTTTACGTGGTTCAGAATCCGCCGTCGGAGCCTCTTTCAACTCTTGAGATGGACGATATTTACGAGCTTCCTTATGAACGGAGCTGGCATCCGTCCTATGATGCGGCAGGCGGCGTTCCTGCTATTAATGAAGTGAAATTCAGTCTGATTTCCGTGAGGGGATGCTTCGGCGGCTGCAGTTTCTGCGCGCTGACTTTTCATCAGGGCAGGCATATTCAGTGCCGCAGTAAGGAATCTTTGCTGCGCGAAGCGGAAATCCTTATAAAGGATAAAGATTTTAAAGGTTATATTCACGATGTAGGAGGTCCTACCGCTAATTTTCGCGGTTCGGCATGCAAAAAACAGGAAAAGTATGGAGTATGCGGCGATAAAGACTGCTTATTTCCGAAACCATGCGTTAATATTAATGCCGATCACACCGAATATATAGAAATACTGCGGGAGCTGCGCAGTCTGCCCGGCGTTAAAAAGGTGTTTATCCGTTCCGGAATCCGTTATGATTATATGCTTGCGGACGACAGTAATGAATTTCTGAGGGAGCTCTGCGAGCATCACATAAGCGGTACTTTGAAGGTTGCGCCTGAACATATAGCGGACGCGGTTCTGCGGCGTATGCATAAGCCGTCTCGTTACGTTTTTGAAAAGTTCTGGAAAAAATATAATGATGAAAACAAGCGTATAGGAAAGAAACAGTTTTTAATTCCGTATTTTATATCTTCTCACCCGGGTTCTACTCTGCATGAAGCCTGCGAACTGTCGTTGTTTTTAAAGAAGCACGGATTTGTTCCGGATCAGGTGCAGGATTTTTATCCTACTCCCGGAACTCTGTCCACCTGCATGTATTATACGGGGCTGGATCCGATAACGGGCGAGCATGTTTACGTGCCTTCCGATCCTGAAGAAAAGCGTATGCAGCGGGCTATGCTTCATTTTAATAAAACGGAAAACGAAGATCTTGTAAGAAAAGCTCTGCGGCTTATAGACAGAGAAGATCTTATAGGAAACGGTCCGGAGGCGCTTGTAAAGCCGGAGGGTTATGGAAAGAAAATCAGAACCGGCGCGAACAGGAGTCGAGCGGAGCGGGGAAACAGGGCTGCAAAGGGTAAAGCTAAAGATAATAAAAAATATTTACAGGAAAATAATATGTCAGAAAAGCATAATTCAGCAAAGAAAAAGAGGGCTGAGTATGGGCAGGATTCCCGCAGTTTTGCAGAAAGAAAATCGAATAATAGAAAAACGGGAAGGAAAAAGAGATGAGTCTTTTAGCGGAACTTCCTGAGATCGTAAAAACGGCAAGGATCAAGTATGAAAATATTATGGATTCTGAAAGCTGTACGGAGTACGCGAAGATTTTATCTGCCGATTTCGGCGGCGCAAGCCAGAGAAACGTATTTATACACGGGGATAATTTAAAATTTCTTGCCGCAGGAATTAAGACAGGCAGGCTTGCGGAAAAGATAGATATGATTTACTGTGATCCGCCTTTTTTTTCCAGAGTGGATCAGGGAGCGAGGATAGAGCTTCATTCAAAAAATCTTTCCCAGTGCAGAAATCTGCGTCAGGCGGCATACGGTGATACATGGAATCGCAGTATACAGACGTATCTCGATATGCTTACAGTAAGGCTGCTTTTTATGAAAGACGCGTTAAAGAGTACGGGCGGTATATTTATACATCTTGATTGGCATGCCGTTCATGCGGTCAAGCTGATAATGGATGACATTTTCGGCGAGGCGAATTTTGTTAATGAAATAATATGGACTTATAAATCCGGCGGTTCCGCAAACCGCAGGTTTGCAAGAAAGCACGATACTATTCTGTTTTACAGTAAATCAGGAAATTATAAATTTTTTTGCGGTAAAGAGAAATCTTACAACAGGAAGTTGAAACCGTACAGGTTTAAAGGCGTGCAGGAATTTCAGGACGATATCGGCTGGTATACGATGGTAAATCAAAAAGACGTGTGGAGTATAGATATGGTCGGCAGGAGTTCCGGCGAGCGGCTTAATTATGCTACGCAAAAGCCCGAAGCGCTTATCGGCAGGATAATAGAAGCGTCGACTGATGAAGGCGATTTGTGCGCGGATTTTTTCTGCGGATCGGGTACAGTGGCAGCCTGCGCGGGCAGGCTCGGCAGGCGTTTTATTTGCGTTGATTCCGGAGGGCTGGCTGTGAGCAATTCGCTGAAAAGACCGTTGGCGAACGGTATAGGTTTTGATCTATATGAGGAATACGCCGAAAGCAGGGACAGCGAAAGCTCGTATGTTAAAAATAATGATATTAATGAAAAATATACAGATGAAAGTAATGATGGTTTTAAACTCGATATGGTCTGCAAGGGCGATTCGGATAAGAATAGCGGTACGAAGTATGAAGTCGCGTTTGAATCGTGTGAATTGCCGTTAGACGATTTATACATTAAAGGCTGCGATAAGGAGCTTTTGCTGAGTATCATGCAAACTGAGCCGGAAGTTTTTGCAGACTATTGGTGTATGGGGTTTTTTGATATTGATAAGTGTTTTCATATTAAAAATATATTTTTCAGGGATAAAAAAGGCAGGCTGCCAAGGGTTATGTTGAAAGAATCTGACAGTTATAATAATGAACATGCGGACTATATAGGACGCTCGGCAATAGTGTTAAAATCAGAGCCGCAAAGCAGCGGGATTTCTGCAGAAAACGGAGTTTCGGAGATTAATATAATTAACAGAAGGTTTTTAAAAGATACAGATATGGCAGCCGTTATTTTTGATGTTTTCGGGCGAAGATATATGTGTATATTCGATGCACTCAGAAATCGGTAAAGTTCGGCGGTTAAAATATGGTGAAATGTGTTGTCGCCCTTGACGGGCAATAAGCCTGCCTGCGTCTTGCGCGCATAATTTGTTAAAACACAGTAAAAGAATAGTACAAACTGCGTTTTTAGAATATAAAAGTAAACGTACAATGTGGGACAGCGCAGTATGAGTTAAAGACTCTGCGCAGGAGCGGAGTAAGGCGGATAATAGCGATATTATCGCGCCGCATTTTTCCTCGCTTCCTTTTTAACGATTCTCAGGTTCGCCGACTATAAATCTTTGCACTTAATTTGGTATGATGGTAAAATAATTATGGAAAAAGTTTTCAAAAAATCCGTGAATATACCGGATCATATTAAGTATATTATAAAACGGCTTGAAGCCTGCGGTCATGAGGCTTATGTCGTCGGCGGCTGCGTGAGGGACAGCCTTCTCGGCGGATATCCGTCTGATTGGGATATGTGTACGTCGGCAATGCCGCAGGAAGTAATGGAAATTTTTTCGGATATTAAAACTATTCCCACAGGCATAGAACACGGAACTGTTACCATTGCTGCGCCTGTTTCCGATTCGGACATGTTTTTTAATTCAGAAGAACGTGTGAGCATGGATTTGCCGGAAGGTTTTTCAAGACGGCTTTATTCAAATATTAACGGTAAGATTTCCGATTTGCAGTTTCGGGAAATTTTTTATGAATCAATCCTATGGGATATTAATATTTGTCATACTGCAAATGTTGAAATTACGACCTTTAGGTCTGACGGCGCTTATACGGACAACAGGCATCCGGACAGCGTTGAGTTTGTGAGAAATCTGAAAGAAGATCTGGCAAGGCGGGATTTTACGGTAAATGCAATGGCGTATTCTCCCTCTGCAGGGCTTGTGGATATATTCGGAGGCTGCGAGGATCTCGAAAACGGAATTTTGCGTTGTGTGGGCGATCCAAAAGAGCGTTTCAGCGAAGACGGTCTTAGAGTTCTGAGAGCGTTAAGGTTTATGTCAGAAAAAGGGTTTGCCGCAGAACCAGATACGGAAGCGGCGGTAAGAATCTGCCGTGAGGGATTAAAAAATGTTTCGGCTGAGCGTATAAGCGCCGAATTTATTAAATTTCTCTGCGGCAGCAGAGCGGCGGAACTTTTAGATGAATACAGAGAAGTGTTTGCGTACGTTATTCCGGAATTGACGCCGGCTTTTGATTTCGACCAGAAAAGTCCGTATCATAACCGCGACGTATGGCATCATATATTATGCGCGGTAAACGATATTCCGCCTGCGCCTTATTATCGCATGACAATGCTGCTTCACGATATCGCTAAACCTGTCGTGTTCATCCTTGACGATAACGGCAGAGGCAGGTTTGTGGGGCATCCGGAAAAAGGCGCGCAGATGGCGGAAAAAATACTGCGCAGGCTCAGGTTTCCCGCAGATTTTATAAACAGAGTAGTTTGTCTTATAAGATATCACGACGCTAAAATCAAGCCGATCCGCGCAGAAGTCAGAAAATGGCTGAATCTTTTAGGGGAAGATGTTTTTTTTGATCTGATGTTCGTGCGGCATGCGGATGCGGCGGGAAAATATGATAAATATTTGTACGAAGCAGAAGAGAAAAACAGAGCTTTGGCTGAGCTGGCAGAGCAGATATTAAAGGAAGGCGATTGTATCAGTTTAAAACAGCTCGCAGTAAACGGCAATGATCTTTTGTCCGTCGGATTTGCTGAGAGCAAAAAAATCGGCGAAACTCTCGGCGTACTTTTAAATAAAGTAATGGAAGACAGACTGCCGAACGAGAAGTCCGCTTTGCTGAAAGCCGCGCAGGAAGAGCTTCATAAGATACGCGAAAGTGGGTGAATGATATGTCTGAATGGTGTCTGATCATATCGGGAGCGCCTTATTGTTATATACCTCCTAATGTGCAGAAGGCGGATTTTATTATTGCCTGTGACAAAGGATATATTTACGCTCAGAGAGCGTCATTAAAACCGGATCTCGTTATAGGGGATTTTGATTCGTTCCGGGGGGATATCCCGCCGGGAATTGATATTATCCGCACGGTTCCGGAAAAAGACGATACGGATAC
This sequence comes from Bacillota bacterium, assembly GCA_022790955.1. Taxonomy (GTDB): domain Bacteria; phylum Bacillota; class Clostridia; order Peptostreptococcales; family Anaerovoracaceae; genus JAAVYD01. The sequence goes on along the minus strand of JAAVYD010000024.1, from coordinate 11,964 downwards.
GCTTATGGCGCTCAAGGAGGCTTTGAAAAGAGGATATAAAAAGATTGTAATAACGGGAGGGCTGGGCGGCAGACTCGATCATACGATCGCGAATCTCTCTCTTACCGCATTTGCCGCCCAGCGCGGCGCTATGTGCTGCGTTATAGATAAAGACCATCAGGCATTTGCCATTAAAAATAAAACCTGCCGAATAAAACGCGGTAAGTGGGCGAATGTTTCGGTATTTTCTATGGACAGGGAATCCAAAGGCGTTACATTAAGAGGTCTTAAATATCCTCTCACAGACGCTGTGGTGAATAATATGTTTCCCATAGGCGTGAGCAACGAATTTGCAGAGGATACGGCGAGTATATCCGTTAAAGACGGAATGCTTCTTATAATTTTATCAGATTTTGATGAATGAAAAAAAGCCGGATAAAAATATATAAATTGAAAGTTGTATTTACAATATTTTTTAAAAACTGGGGGGGTGAAGCATATGATCGATTTTCATACGCATATTCTGCATAATATAGACGACGGTTCTCACAACGTAGAAGAATCGATTACTATGCTGAAGCAGAGTTATGCTCAGGGAATAGATACCGTTGTGCTGACCTCTCATTTCCGGCTGGGCGAGCATAAGATCGATTCGTATTTAAAAGAGCGTCAGAATCGTTTCGATGAGATAAGAGAGCATCTTACAGAGGAAGATAAAAAGGTAATACCAAAGATGATAATGGGCTCGGAGGTAGAATATATTCCGGGAATGAACGGCTGGGATTATCTCGATAAGCTGACGATAAAAGGCACGAATTATATTATGACAGAGATGCCGTTTATTCCGTGGACGGACGCCGTAGTTAAAACAATCGACGATATAGCGCTTAATTCTCCATTTACGCCGATTCTGCCGCATATAGACAGATATTTTCATACATTTACAAAAGAGGCGTATATAAGACATTATTTCGATATGCCCGTAAAGCTGCAGATGAACGCCATTTATATAAATAGCGTAAACAATATTCAGTATTATAAATCGTTAATAGAAACCGGAATTATAGACGTGCTGGGTTCAGACTGTCACAGCTGCGAATGGCGGCCGCCCGATCTGGGCAGAGCTATAAAAATGCTTCGTGAAGTCTGTGGGCAGAAAGTTTTGGACGAGATAGATGCGAGAGGTCGTGAAATACTGAAGACTGCGGTTGTGGAAGAAGTTTAAAACGAATAAAGGAAAAAGTTTAGTTTACGAAGGGGGTAAAAATGTCAGGTAATCAAAAGACAGAACAGAACGAAAACAAAAGGGGTTATTATGATAAGCGAAAAAAAATAATGGCAGTAATAGCTCTGGCGATAGCAGTAGTGTTTGTAATATGGACGGTGGCGGCTTCCCTTATGTCCGTCTGGGCGGATAACGAGAGATCGGTAGATCTGTCTAATGCCAAGATGAAAGGAATATGGGTATCCACTGTGGCGAACCTGGATTTTCCTGCTAAAGCCACTACCGACCCGGCGGCGCTGAAAACAGAAATAGACAACATATTGACAGACTGCGCGCATATGGGAATGAATACGATATTTTTACAGGTCAGACCTGCTTCTGATTCTCTGTACCCATCCCAATATTTTCCGTGGAGCAAATATCTTACAGGAACCCAGGGCGTAGCTCCGGCAGACGGCTTTGATCCTCTGGCGTACTGGATAGCGGGCGCTCACTCAAGAGGCATGGAGCTGCATGCATGGTTAAATCCATACAGAGTTACAAAGGGCGGAGATAAAGACCTGGCTGCCATGGCGGCGACTCATCCCGTAAAAAAAGAATATGCAGACAGTATCATAAAATACGAAGGCGAGTATTATTTTGACCCGGCTCAGCCGAAAGTCCGCAGGCTTATTACGGACGCTGCGCTGGAAATCGTAAGAAATTACGATGTTGACGGCATACATATGGATGATTATTTTTATCCGGGCACTGATTTTAATGACGATGCTTCTTACGCTGTTTACGGTGCAGGTCAGGATAAGGCGGACTGGCGCAGGGATAATGTAAATCAGCTTATAAAAATGATGGATCAGGAACTTCACGCGGCGGACAGCACGATTGAGTTCGGCATAAGTCCGACGGGCATCTGGGCAAACGCGAGTTCAGTTGCCGGCGGATCCGATACGGCGGGGCTGCAGTCTTATTTAACGAGATACGCGGATTCCGTTACATGGATTAAAAACGGTTGGGTAGATTACATAGCGCCGCAGATTTATTGGAATATAGGGTATAAAGTTGCGGATTACAGTATTTTGGCAGACTGGTGGGCTGACGTCGTGGCAGGTACGGATGTGGATCTTTATATAGGAATGGCTGATTACAGAGTTACGGAGGCTTCGGGTTCAAGCAGTCCGTGGTATGGTACAGCGGAGCTTAACAGACAGTTAGTTATTAATAGATCAAATCCTAATATAGCGGGCGAGATTCATTTCAGGTATAAGCTGATGGCAGGCAGAGCCGATATTATGGAATTTTATCATAATGCTTACGGAACGACCGTGCCGAATCCAAATCCGACTCCCGATCCTCAACCAACGCCGCAGCCTGAGCCTGCGCCAGAACCAGAACCTCAGCCAACTCCAGACCCGACTCCCGACCCTGAGCCGGCTCCTTCAAATCCATCAGGTTTAACGGACATAAGCGGTCATTGGGCAGAGCAGTTTATAAAACCTCTCGTTGAAGCTGGAGTGATAAGCGGTATGGGCGACGGAACTTTCCAGCCGAACGCAAATATAACAAGGGCGCAGTTTGTAAAACTGATAGCAGGCATTGCTGGAGATATAGATTTTTCTGAGGTTAAATCCGCAGGCTTTTCGGATGTACCGGACAGCGAATGGTATGCGCAATACGTAAACTGGGCGGCATCAAACGGAATAGTAAACGGTATGGATGATAAGACATTCCGTCCGAACGCTAATATAACGAGAGAACAGATGGCTTCTATTATTAATAATCTCTATGACGCACTGAAAGTCCATATGAAGACCGACTCGCCGCTGATAGAATTTGCTGATAAATCTCAGATAAGCAGCTGGGCTGCAGATTCCGTAAATGCGGCTGTTAAGGGCGGTATACTTAACGGCGTGGCTGACGGAAATAAAACTTACTTTAAGCCGCAGGGACTTGCTACGAGAGGCGAGGCTGCAAAGGTAATCTACGTTATCAGAGATGAAATAAAATAGATTAATATGTTTTTGTCAGATGTCGATAATCGGTCGGGCTGCATCCCATTTTATTAAATAAATTATAACCTCAGGACTTGTTTTAGTCTTGAGGTTATTTTTTTATTTCAAGTATTTTGCATAATATAATATATATTATGCGTTGCCTGACCAGAAGATATTATTAATTAAAATTTGCCTGGAAATATATTAATAATAATGAATCTGATAAGTAAGAGGATATGCCTGCGGCACAATATATGGATTAAAATATTTTATTATTAGCGGAGCTTAGAACAGGGAAACGTTTCCTTTATGATCGGAAATGTTGTTTTATCTGCAATTTAATTAAGCCTTTTTCTGCCATCCATATTACGGCTTCGTGAGCGTAGGCAGTTTGTCTTGTACGAATTATTGAAATTTAACATTTCACTTACGGAAGAAGAACCTGCATATCTTTTATTATTATGATTTGTTAGAGGGTAACGGGTTCGGTCTGAATGTTTTGTTGCCTGTTCAGTTTACTGGGAATTGGAATGGATGTATAAACGGATAAAAATAAAACATGCAGATCAAAATGTTGTCTGCATGTTTTATAAAATTTATGTTTTGATTTAATAAGAAAGAGAGTATATTTAATAATATTATTCAAGATTAAGTTTTTTGCGCATGAAATATTCTGTGATTGCAAAGAATGCAGCGCATGTAACGAGTTCCATCAGCAAAATAAATACGAGCGTTAAATATACAGCTGCCGTAGGATTAGTAGCGAACAACGTAAAATCTAATGACATTTCACCGAGCATAACTATGAACGTAAGCCCTATTATCTGAAGTACGCATCTTATTACTATATAAGCAGCGAAGCTGCCAAGAATCTTGTGTTTATTCACAGTTTGACCGATAGCCATTGAAGCGTAAAGTATAAGTATATTTGCAACTATAAATGAAATTATTATAAATACTGTAAGGATAGAATATCCTGCGGTTGTGAGCACAGACATATCGAAATTTATGCTTTGTATTATCTCAAGGAAAAGTTCGGGAATATCCATAAAGGAACCGAACAGTATTTCCAGAGATATAATCGCTACTATTATGCTGGCTATTGCCCATATTGATGCTGTGATAGTTTTGCTTGTAATCAGCTGCCATGTTTTTACTGGCAGAGTATGCATCAGGTATCCTTCGTTTTGTATCAGGTTTTTATAAAACCGCTGAATTATTAAAAGCCAGGTTACTACGAACGCAGCGACGAACAGAATTATATATATGGTTACTATGCCTGCGCTCGGTATCATAAACATAGTGTGTCTTTTGATATGATCCGGTACGATTATCATACCGAATTTGAGTACTGCGGACATGAATACGAGGGCGGCGTAAAATATAAGGGTTAAACGCCCGGTCGCCTGAAATTCATATTTTAAAAGTTTACCTAACATAACTGAACACCTCTCTAAAATATTCGTCAACAGATTTGCCTTCTTTAGCTCTGATATCGTCAACGGACTGGCATAAAAGAATTCTGCCGTCTCTTATAAAAATTACATCGTCTAAAATCTGTTCTATATCCGATATTAAATGAGTTGATATTATAACAGATGCATTTTCGCTGTAATTGTTTATTATAGTATTTAAAATATAATCCCTGGCAGCCGGATCTACACCGCCGATAGGCTCGTCGAGCATATAAAGCCGGGCTTCTCTGCTCATGGCGAGGATAAGCTGCACTTTTTCTTTGGTGCCTTTAGATAGAGTTTTTAGCATAAGGTTAGGTTCAATATCTAAATTTTTCAGCATGCCGAAAGCCTTTTCTTTATTAAAGTCCTTATAAAAATCGTCGAACATACTGACGAGCTGCTGAACGTTCATATAATTGGGCAGATAATCTACATCAGGCAGATAAGATACAATGTTTTTGGTAAGAGGACCAGGTTCGCTTCCTGCAATCTTAATGCTGCCCATATTAGGAACGATAAGACCGTTCGCTATCTTTATAAAAGTTGTTTTGCCGCTGCCGTTAGGCCCTAAAAGCCCTACTATACGTCCCGGCGCAATGTCTATATTGATCCCTGCAAGAGCCCATCTGCCGCCGAAACTTTTGCTTAGATCACGACATTGAAGAATGTAATCGTTATTCATTTTCATACTCCTCCAATAATTTTAATATTTCTTCTTTTTCAAAACCCAGTGCCTTCATTTCGTTTGTAAACTTTTCGAGCAGCCGGTTGGCTGTTTCTTTTTTTGCCTGAGCTATGAGTTCGTTGTCTTCGGTAATGAATCTGCCTGAGGTGCGTTGAGCATGAACCAGCCCGATGGATTCGAGCTCGGCAAATGCCCGCTGCATGGTATTTGGATTCACACCGGCTTCCGCTGCGAGTTCTCTTACAGAAGAAAGCCTGCTGCCCGGCGGGTAGTAACCGGTAACTATGCGTATACGCATCTGCTCTATAAGTTGAGTGTAGATTGGCAGCTTATTATTAAATTTCCACTCCATAAGCCCTCCTTTCCTTCTATATGCATTATAGTATTGATTTGCATTAATGTACTAAGTAGCTAATACAATAGTACAACTGAAAGAGAAGATTGTCAACACATTTATTAAAAATATTGTGATAAATATTACAATAATATTAAAAAATCATTGTTTGTAGAATATATTAATTTATAATTTTATGGAAGATATATAGTTTTTGCAGATGATTGATAAGGAAAATCAACGTTTAGTTGTAGAAATATATTAAAAATAGTTATGGACTATTTTATGGAAATATTATAGGTATTAAATATTTATGCTTGGCGATGGGTAAAATATCGACAAACAAAAAACCAACGGCGCAAACCGTTGGTTTTTCAATGTTTTTCTGGTGAAGGTGATGGGAATCGAATACATAGATTAGCAATTTCAACTTAATTCTGAAAACGTCTGAAACGTTCAAATTTCAATGCTTATAGCGTTTTCAACGTAAATTTAGCATATCTAAAAATATCATCTAATGTCTATGAAATTCTATTATTTTGTAGGTAAAAATGTAGGTTAAGCGCATTTTATTTTTTATTAAGCCTATTAAAATAACCATCTAATTCGTCGGCTATGGTTGTATCTGTATCCATAAAAAGATACTCATAAACTTCTTGCGTAATACGTGTATTGGTATGACCAAGTCGTTTAGAAACGTCAATAATCTTCACTCCAAGACCAGACAGCATAGCAGCATGGGTGTGACGGAGGTCATGAATAGTTGTATCTTTTAAATTATGACGTTTTAAAAAACGTTTGAACCAATTATATGTATTGCGCGGGTACTGTGGAGTACCTGAAGCGGTAACGGCTACATACCCACTGTCAGCATATTCTTCCTGAAGTTTTGATTTATTATCGCCTTGAAGATCTTTAAGTTCGATCAACATTGATCTGATAAATGTGGGGATTGAAATTATGCGAACAGATTCTTCGGTTTTTGGTGTGTCGGTTACAACTCCTACATTTGGTATATAAACACGTTCGTTGTAAATATCTATTGTATTATTTTTTAAATCAATATCTTCCCATTTTAGTCCCATTACCTCACCGGTACGAAGACCTGTAAACAGGATCACAAATATAAGTGTGATGTGGGTTTTGCTTCGAGGATCGTCTTTTTCATCGAGTAACAGTTGAATAAGTTCTACGCATTCAGCTTCTGTATAAAGTTCCTTTTTATCTGTACGCTTATTGGATTTCGGTATTCGTATTTTTGTGCACGGATTTTTTTCGAGCAATTCAAGATCATATATCGCGTATTGATACATTGTGCTGAGAAGTGATAAAGCATTTTTGATAGTTTTAGGTTTTAGTGGTTCTCCAGTATCTATTCTGCCGCTTGAAGCTAAGTGTTTAACCCATGCTCGAATTTCGTTACGGGTAAGTTTATTGATTTTTTTATTAGCGAAATAAGGCGCTATCTGATTTGTGTAAAAATTACGATAGCGTCCAACCGTAGACTGTTTTAATTCACTGCAATGGTTATCCATAAAATCGCTGAAAAGCATATCTATGGTTGATGAAGTTCCCATAGTAGCAGTGCCTTTTATAACATCAGCTAAAAATAGAGCGGCTTCCACTTCTAATTGTTTCTTTGATATATTTTCCACCGTTTTATAAAATCGACGCGGAGTACCATCAAATTTAGTTCCGTGGGTGATAGTGATCTGAACTTTGCCGTTATCCAAGTATTTATAACTTGCCATAAAAATTGTACCTTCCTTTCTAAAAAAGGGCATAAAAATGCCCGATAACTTGATTTTATCGGGCTGTAATGGTACAATTTTTTTGTGTTTATGGTTGTATCATTACAGCCCATATTCAAACGTCTCCTGCGCCAACAGGGGGCGTTTTTATCGTATTGACACATATTTAAACGTTCTTGTATAATATACTTAATAAAACAGCCGGAAGATAGACGAAACCTATCTGACCTGGCGAAATAAGTCCTTTAAATAAGTCGCCCTATTTTGCGAGGACAGGGCGGCTTACTTATTTTTATATACATCGAGAATTGCAACAACTAACATTGCGAATGATATGATTATCATAAATTCTTCATATGTAGTCATAAGCTCCACCTCCCGTGTAAAGTCTCAGGTCAGTGGAATCGCACGCCCTACCGGCTGCTTTGTTAAATTCATTATATTAAAGTGTGCTATTATGCTTTAGTTATAGATATTTCTCAAATTTAAGTTTTAAAAGTTCCTCGTTTACCCCTTCTGCATAAGCAATTTGTCGACGGGTAAATCCTTCATATTTATAGATAAGATCATCAGGTATCAGAAGTTCTGCGGCAAATTGATTAGCTTGTCTTTCAAATTTATCTTTTGATAGTAGGGTATTAGCTTGATAAAATGGAGTACTCAAATTAGGATGCATAACTGCATGACCTAATTCATGGCTGCATACAATAGGCTTTTCGTAATCTTGTAAATTAGTAGACAATATGATAAATTTTCCACGGCGGTAATGCATATAATATCCTCTGATTTCACCTAAGGGATGCCAAAGTATGATTATGTTTAAATACGAGCACAAATCAAAGGGATCGCGTGTCTTATAGCGATCAATTAAATTTGATACTGTGTTTGCGATATACAATTTGATCACTTCCTGTATTTTTTAGGTGTATATTTTTCTTTTGCGACTAATCTTGCTGTTTCTAACGTATTTTCTAAGGATTTTCTTAGTAGTTCTTTAGTTGTATCACTAATAGCTTCTCCATCAAATGATATGGCTGTATCAGCATCTAATCCGTTAAGTATACTTTCGACTTCTTTTGCAATGTCTAAATGTTCTTTTTCATTGAGTGTTGGTTTCCAGTTTGTTGGGGTATCGTTGTCCCATCCCATTAAATTTCCGGGTGTTGTGCCAAGAGCTTGTGCAAAAGCTATTATCTTACTACGTGTTAAATCAACCTCTCCTTTTTCAATTTTAGTAATAGAAGAACGACTGGTGTATCCTGTTAATTTAGCAAGTTCATCTTGTGACAATCCCTTTTCTTCTCGTAGTTTTCGTATGTTTTTGTATAACTCAATCATTCCTATATCACCTTCCTTGCGTATAATATATCATGATTGTGAAATAAAATCAACAAAAATATAAAATCATGTTGACATTCGTTCACGTAAATGCTATGATTGTTGAGTGAATTAAATTCAACAATAAAAAAAGGGGGGAGATAAAAATGATAAACCTTGCTATGTTAAACAAAAAGATAAAAGACTCTGGGATGACAATAGTTGCTATATCTGCTAAATCGGGGATTTTAAGAGAAACCTTATACAATAAAATCAATGGAAACGTTGATTTTAAAGCCTCGGAGATATTAAGTTTATCTAAAGTTTTACGTTTATCAAACTCAGAACGAGATAAAATTTTTTTTGCAAATGAAAGTGAATCAGATTCAACAAATGGAAAATCTAACAACGCCAGCTAAACATGAAGATTGTGCAGAGAGGAGGTGAAGCGGGAATGCTGGAAAAATACTATAAGGCAAAAGACGTTTTAGTCTTGTTTAATATTTCAATGTCAACGCTGGACAGGCTGTGTAAAGCAGGAAAGTTGAAACCTGTTTATGTAGGTAGTCATCGGCGGTTTGCAGAAAGCGCGTTACAGAAATATGTTGAACAGCTTGAACAGAGAGGAGATAAATCAAAATGATACAGTGCAATTTAGCATTGCAAAAACCCATTGCGGATGATTTGTGCGGTGAAACCTGCTGCTGCGTGGATTGCGAAAAGGTAGAAATTTGCAACGAAAGATGTTCCTGTGTTGATGAGGCTGAAACTTGTGATGAAGCGATCAGCGAGGACGGATTTCGTACATATTATGAAGTAGAAACAACTACATATAATGACGGGTTGGTTCGGAACGAATTAAATACGATCGAATCAAATATAAAGCCGTTAAACTTTGAAAGTATTTATTTAGATGCTAATGTGGAATGCAGGTATTTCGATACTGAAAGAGAAGCTATAGCATACTTGGGGAGGTAAGCGATGAAACGCATAGATGAAGCGGGATATCTCGAAGTAAGCGATCTTCAGGAATACTTTTGCATGATTACTGATTTTCTGGAATTTATAGCTATGAGGCTTGGGATCGAGTTAGATGACGTAAAGCGGAAATTCTGCGAAGACACGTTAAATTCGATCGAAAGCGGGGAGGTAAGAAATGACCGCTAAATGCGTAAACTGCGGGCTTAGCTGGAATGTTAGCATACTCCATAAGATTCCGAGGACAGGCTATACTTGCCCGCATTGTGATGGCAGGAAGAAAGGAACAAAGATTAATGAGTGCTTTATTAAAAGCAACAGTTTCATCGTTAGAAGTTGCTGATATGGTGGATAAGGAACACGGCAAATTACTTAGAGATATACGTCAATATTGTGAATATCTTGACGAAGCCAAAATTGGATTGGTTGATTTCTTTGTAGAATCAACGTATACGGATTCAAAAGGTGAAACCAGACCTTGCTTTATGGTTACGAAAAAGGGTTGTGAATTTATAGCCCATAAGCTGACAGGACAGAAGGGCGCTATTTTCACCGCCAGATACATAAATCGTTTTCATGAGATGGAAGATGGACAGGTTCTTTGTGCATTAAATCCGAATGTAGCACTTGGAGTAGCAAACCTTGGCAGAGTTACAGAACGTATCATGCGTAATCAGGGTTCAGAGCCATATAAGATAGCAGAAGCATTTGAAATGCAGTGCAGGCAGTTCGGTATTACCCTGCCAGAGGATTTCATAAATAAGCCCAAATATCAGCAGTTAGAGTTAAGCGACATGCAAAAAAGTTAAAGGGGCATAAAGCCCCATGCATTATTCAGAATATATTTTTGAAATAAGAGCTTCCTGAAGAATTTGAGAAAAATTGATACCCTTCGATGTTGCGGATTCATTTAACCATTCAGGAATAGTCAAAGTTTTTTTGATTGATTTATTATTGTACCTTTTTTGGTATTCCAATGTATCACAGGCAATAAAATTAACAAATTCATCGGAAGTAAGTGGTAATTGAGTGTGAGTGGAGGGAGCCGGAATATGGCGTTGATCTTTTTCGTAGCCATAAAGAATGAGCGCAAGCGCATCTTCTGCCATATAGATAGCTTCTGCCAGAGTATCGCCTTCAGTGAAACATCCTTCAAGATCAGGAAAGTTTACCGTGTATCCGCCTTCTTCGGCAGGAGTAAAAATTGCGGGATAAGCATATTTAGCCATAATAAAGATCCTTTCGTTATTGATTTATGGGAATGTGCAGGGATTTATTGAATCCCCGCATCTTTGAAAATGTTTTTTAATGTTCCGGTTTTTATTTCAGATTTATGTCTTGGCACTGCAAATTGTTTTGTGGTTATAGGGCTGAACCAAATATCGTGATTGCTTCCGTGTCTGACAAGATAACATCCGTTTTTCTTAAGTATTTTAAGCAATTCTGTGGTTTTCATATCCGTCCTTTCTATGAATAGATCATAACACGTGTTAGCACGTGTAGTCAATAAAAACCGCAAAAAAGAGGTGATAATTATGCGAGAGAACTTGAAAAAAGCCCGCAAGGAAGCGGGCATGACGCAGAGGCAGGTCGCTGAGTATTTGGGGATAAGCGTTACAGCATATCAGAATATTGAATACGGAAAAATGTTAGGTAGTATTCGAGTATGGGATATGCTGGAGGATTGTTTTAAGATACATCAAAGAAAACTAAGAAAGATTAGTCTATACGACCAGTCAGATAATCAAGAGTAACATTAAACATATCGGCAAGTTTGATTAAATTTTCAATGCTTGGTTGATTTTTTCCAGCTTCATAATATTGATATGCAGTTACTGAAATTCCAAGATTATTGGCAAGTTCCTTCTGAGTAAAAGTGGAATTTTTTCTGAGTTCTTTTAAACGGTCACAAAATTTCATATTAAATTTTCTCCTGTAAACTTGACTTACCAAGTAAAAGTTGGTATATTGTAAGCGAAACACCAAGTAAAAATTGGTGAATCATGCGATAAATATAAATACTTTAAGTATACCATAAAAGGAGGAAACCATGCCAAACTTTGATGATGCAATATGTTTAAAAGAATCAGACGTTAGAAAAGCGTTAGTAAAACTGGTTGGGAAGAAATCCGCTGATAATTCCAAACATTGGATAGAGGTTATAACACGTCTTGCAAATTTTGGATATAAAGAGGGGCTTCAGACCGGTTATGAGATTGCTGAGGACGAAAAGAAAGATCAGATATTGAT
>JAAVYD010000160.1 GCA_022790955.1 Bacillota bacterium | reverse complement strand
CTGGGCCTGGGCCACGGGAATGACGGCAGGGCTTGCGGCGGGAAGATGAATTTTGCGACAGAGGGGGAAGCAGGATGCTGAAGGTTTCCGGCCTGCACCTGGGCCTGGATTTCACAGAACAGGAGCTGCGCCGCGCTGCCGCCAGAAAGCTGAAGGTGCCGGAAAGCGCTTTGGGAGAAGTGCGCCTTTGGAAAAAATCGGTGGACGCCCGGAAAAAGGACAAGGTACACTTTGTCTGCGCGGCAGAGGTGCAGGCGGAAAATGAAAACCGCCTGCTGGCAAAATGTCGAGACAGCAGTGTGCAGAAGGTTATCCCTTACCGCTATGAGCCGCCCAGGGTGTCTAAGCCCCTGGAGCCGCGCCCGGTTGTGGTGGGTTTAGGCCCGGCGGGGCTTTTTGCGGCCCTGCTTCTGGCCCAGTGTGGGCAGCGCCCCCTTGTGCTGGAGCGGGGCCTGCCGGTAGAAGAGCGCCAGAAATCTGTAGAGGCCTTTTGGCGCACCGGGGTGCTGAACCCGGAATCCAACATCCAGTTTGGAGAGGGCGGGGCCGGGGCCTTTTCCGACGGGAAGCTGACAACCGGCACCGGGGACGGGCGCGTCCGCAAGGTGCTGGAGGAATTGGCAGCGGCAGGGGCGCCGGCGGAAATCCTCACAGAGGCAAAGCCCCACATTGGCACAGACCGGCTGCCGGAAGTGGTGGGGCATATCCGGCGGCAGATTGAAGCCCTGGGAGGCCAGGTGCTTTTTGGGGCAAAGCTTGCGGAGATAACCCTTAAAGACAACGCCCTTCAAAGCATCACCTACATCTGCCGGGACAGGCGGGAAACCCTGCCCTGCCAAAGCTGTATCCTGGCAGTGGGCCACAGCGCCAGGGATGTTTTCGAGCTGCTCCAGCAAAAGGGCCTGCCCCTTGCCCCCAAGGCCTTTTCCCTGGGCGCGCGCATTGAGCACCCCGCCGCCCTTATTGACCGGGCGCAGTATGGAAGCTTTGCGGGCCATCCGGCCCTGGGCGCGGCAGATTACAAGCTTTCCTGCCACCTGCCTGACGGCAGGGGTGTGTACACTTTCTGCATGTGCCCTGGCGGCACAATCACCGGGGCGGCTTCAGAGCCGGGAGGCGTGGTGACAAACGGCATGAGTCCCTGGCTGCGGGATGGGGAGAACAGCAACGCCGCCCTTTTGGTGGGGGTAACACCGGAGGATTTCGGCAGCGGCAGCCCCCTTGCGGGTATATATCTCCAGCGGGAAATTGAACAGGCCGCCTATAGAGCAGGGGGCGGCGCCTACAAAGCCCCTGCCCAGCGGGTGGAGGATTTCCTCCAAAACCGCCCCACCAAAACCTTTCAAGGCGTTTGTCCCACCTATCAGCCGGGGGTTTCGCCTGCCGCCCTGGCAGGCTGCCTGCCGGACTATGTGGTGCGTTCCATGCAGGCAGCTTTGCCTGTCCTGGGGCAAAGGCTACGGGGCTTTGACTATCCGGATGCCATCCTCACAGCTCCGGAAACCCGCAGTTCGTGCCCTGTGCGCGTCCTCCGGGACGACACCCTCCAGTCTCCCCTGGCCCGGGGGCTGTATCCCTGCGGCGAAGGGGCTGGCTATGCGGGAGGCATTGTGTCCGCCGCTGTAGACGGCCTGCGCTGTGCCGAGGCCCTGCTGCTGGCGGGGTGCTCTTAAAAACGTAAAGCCATGCTTCCCAGCATAACTGGTGAAGCATGGCTCTTGTTTTATGTATCTGG
>JAAVYD010000023.1 GCA_022790955.1 Bacillota bacterium | reverse complement strand
TAAATACCCCTGCCGTCAGAATTTTTCTAACAACAGGGGTCTGTTCTATTAATATTTATTTTATAAATTTTCCTCGCAGTATTTATAAATTATTCTTATGCTTCACCGTTTTTTCCCGGAACATATTCTTCATCAGCCTCCGCCTGCACGTCTTCGTCCTCTGATACCTGAAAATCCGTTTCGCGTTCATTCTGATCTCCGTCATCCGAGAATGTTTCCAATTCACCAGACAACTTAGGCACATAAACCGGATGTTCTTCATTCCACTTGCGCACTTCATCGGCCATAGTTTCAATAAAACGCATATAACCTTCTTCTGCATCTTTTACGGCAAAATCATTCTGCCACCGCTCGCTTATCATTTTAAACATTTTTTCACCGGACAATCTCGGATTTTTATTGAAGGATATTCCGATTACGGCCTCCTGATTTGCTTTTTTATCTCTGATAAAAATTCCAAGCATATTTTTAACCGATTGAATGATTTTATCCTGAAGCCTTTTTGTAGACCGTTCTACCTGCCAAAATTCGAGTCCTAACAGATCGGTTTCTCTGAGCAATGATGTTTTTTCGTATCCATATTCTTCCCATTGTTCATAATCATATTTATATTTACAATCGTCAAATTGTTTTTTTACCTCGGCAAGAGCAGCTAATGCTGCCGAATATTCCATTAATGCGCAGACCTTGGCTTTGAATTCCTTTTGAAATTTCTCCTGATCCACTCCCAGCAAAACCGTTATCTGCTCTCTTATCATATTTGACTTTCACCTTTCCTTTTATTTAAAACACAAACTGCTGAACATGCCGAATAAAAAATCCGAAAAATCGAACGGCATTCTGAAATCAAAATAAGACGGCCGCTTCACATAAGGCTGCCCCGTGCGCCATCCTGGAAACGATATTATAATGCTTGAAAAATCATTTTTATTATCATCTCCGATAATATCCGCATAATTTCCGCCGATTCCTAAAGGATTATCCGTATTATTATCATCTTCTTCTCTATCATTCTGACCGCTTCCCGGCGTATACGACGCCGCAGCTTTCACAGCTGCGCCGGCATCAAGCATTCCTCCTGATGCGACCATTCCTTCAAGCGCATCAAGCCTGACCGCATTATTTACAATAATATCCCTCGTATCATCAAGAGATATACTGGCGGAATTTGTATACACTAATGCAGCTGCCGCCGTTACCATAGGCGCTGCCATAGACGTTCCTGTCATATAAGTATATCTTCCGTCGGTACTCAGACCATAAATATCAGTACCCGGAGCCGCAATATCGACAGATCTTGCTCCATAATCAGAGGACTTATGCAGTTTTCCTTCCGCAGTTATGTTTGCCACAGAAATTATATTATCCAAATTATATGACGCCGGATAACTTGGTTTTATATCAGTATTAATACCGACTCCGCTGCCGCTGCTGCTGTTTCCGGCAGCCACCACAAACAGCATATCCGACTGAGATATTATGCGGTACAGCAGCATATCGTTATTAGACGTTCCCAGACTCAGGTTGCAGATATCGGCGCCGTTATCTTCTGCGTATTTTATCGCTAAAATCACGGACATGGTCGTACCTGTACCGTTTGAACCGCCGAGAGCCTTTATAGGCATTATTTTAATATTTTCATAATCCGCGATACCTGCAATTCCTGAGCCGTTGTTTTTAGCTGCGGCAATAGTACCCGCGCAGTGAGTTCCGTGGCTGTCCTCTCCGCCGACATATATTTTATTATTGTTATTATAAAAATTCCAACCGTTAACGTCATCTGCATAACCGTTCTTATCGTCGTCTATACCGTTTCCAGGAATTTCATCACTATTATTCCATATAGAATCTGATATTTCAGGATTTGTATAATCTATCCCCGTATCTATAACGGCGATAACTGCGCTTCGCTTCGCATTATAAGAATCCCACGCTTCCTGAACATTAATATCTATACCTGCTTTTGCCGTTACCTTTGTTGAGCTTCCAGTGAAAGACCCGTCGTTATCGAACGCCCACTGCTTTGAATAATGGGTGTCGTTAACGGCGGTTTCTGCAGCGTCGTTTTCATATCTTAAATTAGGCTGAAACATATCTATACTATCATCCGCCTGCATACTTTCCAGGGCTTTCGCCAGTTCATCCTGCGATTGATACGTCTGTACATTTATATTTCCGTTCTTATAAAGTATTACTACCTCGTTATTTTCAAAATCCTCCAGATTATATGTAATACTGTTTCCGGAAATAACTCCCGCCGTATATTCTTCCTGCATATTCTCTGAAGCGTTGGTTTCGCCAACTGTTGTTTTTCCTGTTCTTCCTTCATCTTCAGACGCAGAATCCACGCCTTCCTCTTCGCTTTTGCTTACATTCGTATCTGAACCGGACTTCCCGGCGGCTTCATGCTCTCCACCTCTTTTTTCCAAAGCATCGATTTTTTCTTCACGAGGTTCAAAAACCGCGTCTGTTCCATCGTTAACGCCAACCGTATCCGCAAATACTGCTGTACCTGACGAAAATATCAGCATAACCGCTGTAAACAGCGATAATATTTTCTTGCTTCTGCTATTCATAATAATACCTCATAATTCTTAAAATGAACGATCCGCGATCCTATCAGACCGAACTATATTCATTCCTTTGCTTTAGCGAAAACCAGCCGACATTTATTTTCCCGATATCTTGCCAAATGCCTATAAAATATTTCGGCTTTTTGATGCAGAATCATTATAGAAAATTTTATGATCCGCTGATTTTTATTCGTAACGATATTAAGAATTATACACTGCAAATGTGAAAGTTTCATGTTAAATGCGGAAAAACATATATTTTCTGCATATTTTTATCCGGATTATTTCCCAGCCAAAAGTCAGATATATTTAATTTCATAATGTTAATCTCAGATCTGTTACAATCATCCCCTCCATTTGTAATATCCTAATAAGGCTTTTCATTTACATTTTCTGTTTATCCGGCAGAGCCCTTTTCAGGTTTTGCTTTAAAAAACATTCCTTTTGGAAATCCCTCCTCTCCTGGAACGCCATCCGGGCCGCCTTTATTCTGCGAACCCATAATCGACATATCTATAGAAGACGAATCTATCAAACTATCAGCGTCCGCCTGCTGACCTTCATAAGTCGACGGAATCAATCCATCCAACTGACCTATAATGCTTTCAGCTCTGAGCGTACAATAATCCTTCAGCATTTCAACGGCATCCAAATATTCATCGTACGTATAAAACGCGCGCTCAGCGTTCTGATTTTTAATATTATCAGAAAGCAGCCCTTTAAGTTTTTTCACTGTTGTTTCAAATCTTCCTCCGAGAAAATAATTTTCGGCGATATCCTGCAGATATTCATGATATTTTTCCAGATATTCACTATTATTAAAAATCATATTTAATAACGGGCGATCTTCCACAGAAATCTCACTGCTTACCGGAGTATCTATTGGAAAATTCACAGAAGAATCTGCCGAACCTGACTGAAAAGCTCCAAAAGACAGATTATAATCCCACGGAATCACAGATACGCAGCCGTCTTCCTCATAAAGATAATAATTATGGACAAGCTGACTGACATAACTGTCCAGATTCACCATGGCGGTATTTGCCGCAAAATATCTTATAATTTCGTCCGTATTCCAGTATTTTTCTATATCTTCACCGGTATTAAGAGCTTTAATGGCTTCTATCATACGTTTCTTATCAGATGTATTCGGATCGAACTTTGCATAATCAAAAATATCCGAATAACTGCTTACTTCATCATCTATATATTCCAAAGACGCACCCGAACTGCCCCTATTACCGTTAAACCCGGGCATCATGCCAAAATCCTTCTTATTATTTCCATCTGGATTTTCCATATTCGGAGCTTCGCTGATTTCTCCTGACGCATCATTTTTATCATTCTTCCGAGCGATTTTTTCGTTCGCAGACTCACCGCCGACATCGGTCTGAAAATCTGTTCTATTCTTCCAGTCCGGATTAAAATTCTGCGGCATATTTCCTCCGCCGGACATATCGGCAGCCGGCGCTAAACCGTCGCCGCCTGCCGAGAGTTCAGGTTTTTCACCATTTCCTCCAGGCATTCCGCCGCTTACCGTTTCCACCTTGTAAAGCTGATCGTTATTATCAGGATCAAAATTCCTGTTCACAAACTGCTCCTCCAACGCCTCAAGCGCCAGATAAACGCCCCACTCTTCGCCGTTTACATAAACGTCATAATACGCCTTCGCAGGCGTAGGCACACCTATATAATCCAACATATCATAAGATATATATTCTTTCATATAAGTTGTATCCTGAATAATATTATTTACAACAAATTCATCAAGACCGTCAAAAGACTGATCGCTTACATACTTATCTGCTTTAAATTTAAAACTATATTTATCATTATCGACCTGCGACAGACTCGTATTTCCCTTACAACGAATGCCTACGTTCTTATACGTTGTTCCATTTATAGTTAAATCACATGCAGCATATTGTTCAGACATAGCGTCAGCCAAAAACTGCTGCCAGTCGCTTTCATCCATCTCGATATTGATAATGTTCATCTTCGTATCGTTAAAAAGCGTTTCGATATAATCTGGATCTGAATTATCTCTTTTAATGCCCAGCGCGTGCGGCGCAAACATAAAAACTGCGGTAAAAATCACGGCAATAATCGTCGTAAAAACAACAATTATATTAATATATCTGCTGTCTATCATCTGAATCACCTGCGTTTAACTTAAAAATTCGCCATTATAACTCACTAAAACAGCATCTTCAACGCCTGTAATCTCTGCCACCTGATTTATAAAATCTGTTTTTCCGCTGTCAAGTCTTACCTCCATAGTCAATTCAATTCCCCTCTGCGAAACCGTTTTGGATTTAACAATACATTTTTTTGAACCACTGTTTATAACCTCAGTTACAGCCGTTTCCGTTTTATCATCCGAACAGTTTACTACAAGGATATACGGTTTATCCGAAGTTTTTCTGCTGGTAAATATTATTAATATTAATGCGATCACAACCGCTCCAATAATCCCCAGTGGTATCATTCCGGCTCCTATCACTATGCCTTCTGAAATCGCCCAAAACAAATAAGCGATATCCAATGGATCTTTTACAGCCGTCCTGAATCTTACTATGGAAAGCGCGCCGACCATGCCGAGGGACAAAATTACATTTGAACTAATCGCCAAAATAACAAGCGACGTAATCACAGACATCGCTATAAGAGAAACTGCAAATCCCGACGAATACATAACACCATTGAACGTTTTTTTATATACTGCAAAAATCAAGAGTCCTGCCGCAAGACTGAGAACAAGCGCAATCATCGTATCAACAAAAGAAAAAGAAGAAACCTTATTTAAAAAGTCCGATTTTAATATATCATTAAAAGTCATTTTAACCCCCGAAATATTTTAACTTTCTGCAACTTAGCTTATAAATTGCAATTAAAAATCATATCTATTTGCCATGAAATTATATTAATATAACGCGTTGTGCTAATAAAAATTAAATACTAAATATCAATATATTATACCATCAACAGAAATCAATACAATATACAGCATTAACTGATAATAATTGTAGGATTACAATACATGTGTTACATCTGAATAATTAAAAAGCGGGGATACGCTCTCTTTGTGTTATATTTGAATCACCACAACCAAAAAATAAGCAAAGGAGCATCCCCACATGGCTAATATAACACAAGATATT
>JAAVYD010000146.1 GCA_022790955.1 Bacillota bacterium | reverse complement strand
GTTCAGCGTCCGGGACATTACCAAGGAGGATATGGAAGGCGCCCTGCGGGAAGTGGCGGCTATGGGCTATGCCGCAGTGGAGTTTGCCGGGTTTATGGGCCATCCGGCAGAACAGATTAAGGCCTGGCTTGACCAGTATGGCCTGCGTGTAAGCGGCACCCACACGGGCCTTGCCGGGCTTACGGATGACGTGCTGGAAGAAACCATTGCATACCACAAGGCAATCGGCTGCGAAAACATTATCATCCCCTTTGAGAAGCTGGAGAATAAGGCCGCGGTAGACGCCTTTATTGACCGGGTAAACGTTTTGCAGCCCCGGCTGGCAAAGGAAGGCATCACCCTCCATTACCACAACCACGACCATGAGTTCAAGCCCAACGAGGACGGCCTTATCCCTGAGGAGGAAATCCTCAGCCGCACAAGCATTAACCTGGAGGTGGATACATACTGGGTCTTTGCTGCTGATAAGGATCCCGTGGCCTTCCTCAAAGAGCACAAGGATCGCATCAGCGTCATCCATCTCAAGGACGGCATCGGCGGCCATGAAGGCAAGTCCCTGGGGCTGGGCAAAGCCCCTGTGCTCCAGGTGCGGGAAACCGCCATTGCCCTTGGCATGGAGATGGTGGTGGAAAGCGAAGGGCTGGAGCCTACCGGCCTGGAGGAGGTTAAGCGCTGCATTGACTTCCTGAAAGAGGTTGACGCGAAAATATAGTGAGCGCGGCAAAGCTGCCTGGCTTGGGAATTTTTCCCAAGCCAGACCGTCAAAAAACCGGGAGGCCCCCAGCAAAGGGCCTCCCGGTTCCTTTATTCTTCCTGGGCCTCCAGCACAGCCCGGACGGTCTGTTCCAATACGCCCATGTCAATAGGCTTTGCCACGTGGGCGTTCATGCCGGCTTCCAGGGCGTCCCGGATATCTTCGGCAAAGGCGTTTGCCGTCATGGCAATGATGGGGATGCGCACTGCCAGGGGATGGCTCATGCCCCGGATTTTCCGGGTGGCATCATAGCCGTTTAAAACCGGCATCTGTACGTCCATCAGGATTAGCTGGTACTGGCCCGGGGCAGAGGCGGCAAATGCCTCTGCCACCAATTGGCCGTTTTCG
>JAAVYD010000022.1 GCA_022790955.1 Bacillota bacterium | reverse complement strand
GTAATAGATATCTTGGCAAATGGCGGTACGCTGGATGCAAAGTATAAAGATCACGGTCTTACAGGCAATTATAAAGGTACTCGAGAATGCCACATAGAGCCGGATTGGCTGTTGATTTATGAAATACGAAGCAATGTATTGGGTTTAATGCTTTACAGGATTGGTACACATTCAGAACATTAAAAAAATGATTTTTAATAAGATTTTTATTGTATTAATAGAGCTGCAGCAGGATTATAAAATTGTGATCGAGCGCAGCTCCATTTTTAATTTAATCTTAATAATAACGAAACCGTTTAAAATTACGACAGTGTTTCATCTACCGCTTTCATAAGATCGTCTTTTTTGATAACGTCTGAATGCCTGATTTCTTTTTTATCAAGATCTTTAAGACCTGAAGGAACGGGTACGCCGGTTTTCGCATTAAGCGCTCTTACATAAGCGAAGCCGTTTGCTTCGGAAGGCATGCCGAGGGCGTCTGCAACGCTTGCAGCGAATTTATATGCGCTTGCAGTGGACGCTATAACAGTAGGAGTTTTGTCGCCGGTTTCTTTTCTGTAATCTTCATAAACTTTGTACGCAACCGCTGTGTGAGTATCCATAAGATAATTATGATCGTTATACATGGAAGCAATGGCAAATAATGTTTCCTGTTCGTTTGCAAAACCGGCGGCGAAATCGTTCATGCCTGTTTTAACGGTATCGCTTACAGTGTAATTCTTGTTTTTCTCAAGACTTTCCATAAGACCGCTTATCTCGCTGCCGTCGCCTCCGCATAAATGGTACAGCAGGCGTTCCAGATTGCTGGAAATAAGAATATCCATAGACGGTGAATTTGTTATGTGAAATTCTCTTTTTGTATCGTATGTGCCTGTATTTATAAAGTCCGTGAGAACTTTGTTTTTATTGGAAGCGCAGATGAATTTATTTACAGGTACTCCCATCTTGCCGGCGTAATAAGCGGCGAGGATATTGCCAAAATTGCCAGTAGGTACTGTAATGTTTATCTTATCGCCGTTTTTAATAATGTCATGTTCAATGAGTTTGATATATGCGTATACATAATACGCTACCTGAGGAATGAGTCTGCCTATATTGATGGAATTAGCCGATGACAGTCTGATTCCGCGGGAATTAAGTTTTTCATTAAACGCCTCATCGCTGAATATTTTCTTTACGCCGGTCTGAGCATCGTCGAAATTTCCTTCTATTCCGAAAACGTGAGTATTTGCGCCTTCCTGTGTTGTCATCTGGCGCTTTTGTACTTCACTGACGCCGATAGACGGGTAAAATACGATAATTTCCGTGCCGTTTACATCTGAAAAACCTTCAAGAGCGGCTTTACCGGTATCTCCTGATGTTGCTGTAAGGATGGCTATTTTTTTATCTTCTTTTTCTTTTTTCATTGCCGTTGTAAGAAGATAAGGCAGAATGGACAGCGCCATATCTTTGAATGCGGCTGTTTTTCCGTGATAAAGTTCTAATATATGAACGTCGCCGACTTTTATAAGCGGAGCGATATCCTCAGCTTCAAATTTGGAATCGTAAGCGCCGTCTACGCATGCTTGAAGTTCTGCGTCTGTGTAATCTGTAAAAAAAGAAGCTATTATTGCCTTGGCAATTTCCTTATAAGGTTTGCCGACCATATCGGCAGGATTGAAAGGCAGGGCTGGAATGTTATCTGGAACATAAAGACCTTTATCCTCTGCAATTCCTTTTATTACCGCCTGGGCAGCCGTTTTTTTACTCTTGCTTCCCCGGGTACTCGTATATTTGATCATAAGCATCTCCTTTATTAATATTTATTTCTGCCGCAATAAATTTATGGTTAATAATCTTCGACGATAAATAGGATTATTATTTGTTTATCTGTTTTATTTATTAAATCAGTTACATGATTGTACTGACTTTATTTTATACAATGTATACATCATACCAGATGAAATTATAGATTTCAAGCATGCCGATATTAAGCTGTCAGTAAAATATTGCATGCATGTATTGTAATCATATTTAACGATAAAATAAATTTAAAATTCATCGTCTACGATTTCGATTCTGTCTAATCTGCTGCCATACAGACCCTGATAATGGGTAAATATAGCTTCATATTCATCGGACGAAGTGTTGATGATATGAATAGGAGGAAAGTGAGCGACTATGTTGTCGCGGCTTGCCAGCCTCAGATTGATATAATAAGCTATGCTTGAGCAGTGACTTGCTATGCCGTCTATATCTGTAATTATTTCTGTGAAGGAAGTCGCGCCTTTTACCGTACAGAAACCGCTCTGCAGCCGTATAACGTGCCGTTCGGCAAGAGTGGAATGCAGAGAGTGGATAACATCCCGCAGAGGACCTACGCGGTTTGCAGCGGTTTGGTCGTCGTTTTCGTAACTCTGCATAGTGGTATCCAGTATGCTTCTTGCGGCGTCGGACATGATTTCGAGTTCGCGAACTCCGCTGTCGGAATAACTTACATTATTAGAGTCGTTGTAATCTGCAGTTTTCGCTATTTTTACGCAGTAATCCCCGATGCGTTCAAAGTCTGATATAAAGTGCATCATCTCGGTAATGTTTTCAAATATGTATTCGGAATCTGTGACGGAAGCCTGACCTGCCAGCCGTACCAGATAATCGTTCAGCGTATCATAAGCTTTATTCATGAAATTTTCATTTTCGTTTAAATGTTTAATATCGCTGGAGCTGTATCTATAAAGCAGTTTCCATGCGAGATCGAAGCTTTCCCGCGCGGAAGCGCACATTTCCAGAAATACAAGACGGCAGTTTTTTAAGGCTTCCTCAGGATGAGATAATAATTCGTCATTCAGTAAAACGAGAACCTGTTCACGTCCGGGAGTTTCGTCGTCATGCATAATTTTTCCGGAAAAATTAACGAGTTTTTCTGAAAACGGCAGAAGCATTAAAGTAGTCGCCACGTTAAAAATCGTATGAAGATCCGCTATATTTCCTCTGTTTACGTTGTATTCCCACAGTGAAAATTCAGGAAAGATTTCCATTGAGATAAGAAACAGGAAACCGAGAACGAGCACGCCTATAACGTTAAAAGCCGTATGGATAACGGCTGTGCGGCATGCTTTTTTGCTGCTGCCTATGCAGCCCAGCCATACAGGAACGCATTTTCCGATATTGGCGCCCATAATTATAGGAAAAGCTGCGCTGAATGTGATAAAACCGGTCGCTGTAAGGGCCTGCAGGATGCCCAAGGTAGCTGCCGCGCTCTGGATAACGCCGGTAAGGGCTATGCCTACAAGAAGGCATAAAAACGGATTTTTAAAACTTATGAAAAATTCCTGAAAATGAGGATTTGACTCAAATAATGTACTCATTGTGTGTTCCATAGTCGTCATGCCCAGGAATAAAAGCCCGAAGCCAATGAAAATCCTCGCTATATTTTTTCTTTTTGTATTCCTCACAAAAAGAAGCATAAACGCTCCTACTGCTATTAGCAGGGGCGCAAATGATGATGGCTTTAATAAAGTAAGGAATATCATGTCTGAACTTATATCCCCAAGCCGAAGAATATGGTTTGTTATGGTGGAGCCGATATTAGAGCCGAACAAAACGGGCGCACCCTGCGACAGGCTCATGATTCCTGCATTTACGAATCCCAGTACGATAAGAGCGCAGGCTGCCGAACTTTGAATAAGACCTGTGATAAGAGCTCCGAGGAATGTACCTTTTAACTTGCTGTTTGTGAGTTTCTTCAGCAGACCTTCCATTTTTTCGCCTGCAGCGGTACTAAGAGCGTTGCTCAGAAGATTCATTCCGAAAAGGAACATGCCCACACCTCCGGCGAGAGTAAGTATTGCTGTCAGATACATAGATTTTACACCTCCCGTTAAATATGATGACAGGCATCTTTAGTCAGATAGTAAGATCAATTTATTTATAGAAATTGTATCAGTACCTTTATTTATATTTTAATTATCTCAGAATTTTGCAGGAAGGTACAGTATTTTTATTAGATATTTTGTAAAATTTGATGAAAACGTAATAAAATTGGAGTTTTATATAAATTACAGTGAAAATTCGCAAGACAATAAGAACAGAAAGGAGAATTCCGGTAAAAATGCGGACAAGAGTATATTTAACGCAATTATTAATATGAGAGCCGTATAATACGTTTATAAAAAGCAATCGGCGTGCAGACGGAAAATGTTTTATAAACGTTCAAAAGTCCCGCGTTTTAAAAACAACGCAGGACTTTTCTGATGGTAATAATATTAATCTGCGTAAAAGCAGTTTTTTTAAACACGAATTATGTTAGTGGCATGTGCCGCTTCCGCATGTATGACCTTCGCCATGACCGTGGTGGTGTTCGTTGCAGGTTACATTTGGATTGTAATCCAGTTCGCCGTTAATATATTTTTCTACCTGCTCGTCTGCGTTGCCGCTGCAGCCGCCCATGAGTTTTATACCCTGCTGAGCAAGAGCGGACTGAGCGCCGCCTCCGATTCCGCCGCATATGAGAAGCTCTACGCCTTTGTTTCTGAGAAGAACTGTTAATGATTCATGACCGAAATCTCCTGAATCCAGGATTTCGGATGAAACGATCTTGTTATTTTCTATGTCATACACTTTAAACTGCTGTGTATGACCAAAATGCTGAAATATCTGTCCGTTATCGTAAGTTACTGCGATTTTCATATTGATCTCCATTCCGCTGCCTGTATTTAGCAGCACAATCAAAACAGCAAGGCGCGCTGCGCCTGCGTTTATTATTAGTCTATAGTCCTTATTAATTGTATTTTATACAAATTATGAACATATGTCAATAATGATTATAAACATATGTCAAAAACTATGATGATCATAATCTAAAGCATTAAATTAACAGATATAATGTATTTTATACGTTCATAACATAGGTTGATTTTGTCTGATATATTAATTTTACGCGTTGTGCTAATAAAAATTAGATACTAAATATCAAATATATTGTATCATCAACAGAAATCAATACAATATACAGAATTAATTTATAATAGTATG
>JAAVYD010000132.1 GCA_022790955.1 Bacillota bacterium | reverse complement strand
TCTATCGAGTAGACATGGCAGCTTTCCGGCGCAACGTATTTCAGATACACGCCGTAAATGTCCGCAGACACATCCAAGTACCGCTGCATCCGGGGCGGCGCGATAATATACTGGATTTCTTTGCCTGTACTCTCCTTAATGGCCTGCACCCGCTGCTTGACTTCAAATAACCGGGCGCGGCCAGGGATGCCATAGGCTTTCATGGAGGGGGACACGGCAAGGCAGATGGTGCCGTCCGAGCGAGTTTCATCCGCCACGACCAGGTTTGTGGTAAGGGGGTCAAGGCCCCTATCCACACACTCTACGCTGGCGTAGAAGCTATTTCAGGTCAATGCAGATGTATTGACCCATGAGTACCACCCCCTTCAGTCGAACGCAGGTTCTTATTTGCTTTAATTATAGAACAGTTGTTCCCAAAAGTCAACTGAGATTTTATGGAAAGGCAGGCCGGGGCCTGCCTTAGCAGGGCTGTACTTTTCCCTCCCGCCATGCTATACTTTCAGCGGGATGGTCGTTTCGTTGATTAAATCGCTGCTATGGGCTATTTTTATGAAAGGAGGGGTAAAGCGTGACCAACAAACAACGGATTGTCCGCATGCTGCGGCTTTTCCAAACCCAGACGGACGAGGAGCATCCTATTTCCACTTTTGAAATCATCGAATATTTTAAAGGGCTGGGGACTGTCATAGACCGGAATACGATCCGGGACGACGTGGATACTCTGAATGCTTGCGGGATAGAAATTATTATACTAGAGGGCAGGCCCAACCGGTACTACTTTACTGACAGCAAATTTCAACTCCCAGAGCTGAAGCTGCTGGTTGACGCGGTAGAGGGTTCTAAATTTATTACCGCGAAAAAAAGCGGGGAGCTGGTGGCAAAAATCATATCCATGGCCAGCACAGGCTATGCGGACCAGTTAAACCGCCACTTGTACACAGTTGGCCGTATCAAACCCGAAAATGAAAACATCTATTATGTGATAGACGCTATCTTCCGCGCCATCCAGACAGGGCAGAGGATTTCCTTCCAGTATTTCCGCTATGACGCCAACCGCGAGCGCGTCCCCCGGCACGGCGGGGACCCGTTCGTCCTCTCGCCCTATGCTATGCTCTACAACGAGGACAAATATTATGTCCTGGGGTACTATAGCCTTTTTGATAAAATCACCACGTTCCGTGTAGACCGCATGGGCATCCCGGAGATACTGGCCGAGCCAGCCCATCCGAAACCGGAAGGATTTGACCCTGTTGATTATACAGTAGATGTTTTCAGTATGTATGAGGGCAGTCTGGAAACCGTGGAGCTGCTATGTGAAAATGACATGATGGATTCTATTGTTGACCGTTTTGGGGAAGAAGCGGACACCCAGACAGCGGACACCGGGCATTTTCTGGTAAGGGCGCAGGTTTCTGTCAGCCGGACTTTCTTTGCCTGGGTATTCCAGTTTGCCGGAAAAATACAAATCATGGGGCCTGCTTCCGTAAAGATGCAATATCAGGAAATGTTGGGGAAGGCCCTTGGGGCAGATGCTGAACAAGAAGCCTAAACGGCGGGAGCAGTAATTTTCTTAATATTTTACAAATAGTGCGGCAAAATTGCCGCACTATAATTTTGCCCTATTGACTCCACTTCTTCCATATGCTACAATACCCCTATCAAGAGCAGTTGCTCGTGATAGGAGGAATAAAATGCGAAGCAAAAGCCCTGAGTTGATGGAAAAGATAAAAGAATTTGCAGAGGGCTATTTCCGGGAGAACGGGGAAACACCCTCCAATAAAACCATTGCCGGCGCAATGGGCATGGGCAGGTCAACCGTGTATTACTATCTGGTGGACATGGCACAGCGGGGCATGATTTCCTACGAAAACGGCGTAATCTCCACAGAGAAGATACGCAAGCTGATGCCGGAGGTCAACCAGGCGGCGCTGGTGGGTTCTATCCCTTGCGGCGAGCCGGACGAGCGGGAAGCCATGGTGGAAGAATATATCCCCCTCCCGGTTTCGGTATTTGGCAGCGGGGATTTCTATGTCCTGCGCGCTTCCGGCGATTCCATGATGGATGCGCAGATCAACTCCGGCGACCTGGTTGTGATTGAAAAAACAAGCATCGCAAATGTGGGGGATATCGTTGTAGCCTTGACAGACGACCGCCTGAGTACCTTAAAACGCCTTTGCTTTGACGGACAGAAGGGCCGTTATTACCTCCACCCTGAGAATGCGGGTTATGAGGATATTTATGTAAGCAGCCTTGTTGTCCAGGGCGTAGCCCGCCACATTATTAAGGCGCTGTAATGACGGGCGGCAGTATAACAGAGGGAATTTCGCAGGGCACACAAAACGGCTCGTGCGGTTATTATCATATGCAGGAACCGGTTTTGCCTATGTGCAGGGCTGGCCCCGCAGGAGGTGTATAGCTTGAATTCTTGTTTTACAGACATGGAAATCGAGGAATTGGCAGAGGGGATGATACGCCAGTATCTCGGAAACCTGGAAAATGCCCCGTTAAAGGTGGACATAGAGGGCTTCCTTACCAGGTATCTGAAACTCCCTCTGAAATTCCGCAGCTTTGCGGAGGAAGATTCCGGCAAAATCGGGTTTATATCCGATGGGATTACCCCTCTCCGGGTTTTCGCGGGTCGCCGGCCCATACGGGAGGTCTTTCCAAAGGGGACGGTAGTATTGGAAAAGGGCCTGCAGCGCCGGGGCGAGGAGGGCCGGAGACGGTTCACCCTGGCCCATGAAGCGGGGCACTACATCATGGACAGGACGGTAACACGGGCCTGCTTCCATCGTGAGTATGACAAAGGACGCGCCTACAGCCCCCGGGAATTGAAAGAACTGCTGAATATCCAGGAAACCAGGGTGGACAGGCTGGCGGCAGCGCTGCTTATGCCCCGGTTTATGGTGTGGGAAGTGCTGGAAAGGTTCGGGGCCTCCAGGCCGATCCCGCTCTATGGGGATAACCTTCTGCGCCTGGGGGACAAGCTGCTGGTGCAGAAGATGGCCCGTGCCATGGGCGTTTCTTACACGGCTTTCCTCATCCGGTTAAAAGAGCTGTCCCTTATGGAAAGGCATGATATTTCCGAGTACATTACCGGTGAAATTGGGCTTGGGGATGGGGTGATGGCCCTGTGAATACCGTGAAAATGCACCGCCAGACCTCCGTGAGCAAGGATAATTTGTATAAGCTCCGGCTTTCCCGCCACGAAACGGAAGGGCTTTCCCTGCGGGATATCCGCTGCCCCTATTGCGGCTATCTTGTAGAACGGGTGTTTTCCGATGTTACCGGCCACAAGATGGTGCATTGCAGGAAATGCAAGGAGGAATACCCGGTCAACCTGGGTTATTTCCGGCGGGCCAGCTATCAGAAAAAGTACGATGGATTTCACTTCCATCGTCAGCACAGATAAACAAATAGAGAAACCTACAACTTATAATCGAGCAAGCGGAGAGAAACCGGCGTGAGCCGGTGGAGACTGCCAAGCGCCGTACAAGGTTGGAGTGGTTATGGATAATAGTAAATACGTTTACTATATCATAACCGCCCTGATTTGTACGGCGCTTTTTGCTTGCCCGATTTTGCCTTGTGCGGTGTTATAAGTCCTTCCCGCTGTGTTCGGGGAAGGACTTTTTATGTACTATGACGTTATTGAAACAGGAAGAAGGATTCAGAAACTGCGGAAGGGAAAAGGTTTGACGCAAGAACAACTGGCAAGCCTGCTTAAAGTTACAGACAGGCATATTCGGAGTGTTGAGTCTGGAGAGCGGAACGCTTCTATAGATTTGCTGGTGTCACTTTCAGACATTTTTAATGTTTCGTTGGATTATCTCATTTTAGGCAAGCAAACCTGGAAACAGATGAAAGAAGAAATTCACGCCATGCTTGAAAACCTTTCCGCTATGGTGGAAAGGTTATAACCGGAACTAATTGCTCCGGTTATCCGCATGAAAGCGGAGCTGCAAGAGCCTAAAAAAAATCAAGTTATCATGTTAAAATTACCTTGTCAGAAAAAGCATTTCTTGGACATTGAAAACTGAACAGGCACCCATCAGGCACGTTCCTGTGTGTACGCCAGAAGCAAAGCCGGACAGCTTGGAGCGCCATGACCCCAAAACGGGCGAGCGAAAAATCCATCTGCAAAAGGCAGGCTGCTCCTGCCTGGGCGACGACAGCGCACAGGGATAATGATACTTCCGTAACTCGCGGCCCGGCCACAAAGAAGGCGGGGAGGTTCAATTCCTATGGAGCGGCTTCGCAAGCCGCCGCCTGATGGTTTCCGCAGATTCCCGGGTGCCGATAGGAATCGACAAACCATAAAAAGGAGCAAGCAAAATGGAACAGAAATATCTTGAGTTTTATCGCGGCGAAATTTACTATGCCGATATGAACACTGTTTTTTCGCAGAGGATGACAAGTTTGCAGCCCGTCCTTGTCCTGTTGACCGACCAGGGCCTTTACAGTTGTCCGACCGTCCTTGTTGCAGAAGCGCGGCACACCGCTCATAAACCTTCTCAGGCAACCCATGTTACGGTGGAAGATGCTGGGGGATTGCCTGGAAATGTGGTATTCCGGTTGGAGAAGCCCTATCCCATTGACAAGCGCCGCCTGCGGGGAAGGGCCGGAAAGCTCACCCCCCGGCAGATGGAGGAGGTCGATGCCGCGCTGCGGTCACACTTTTACCTGGAGGATGGCGGCTGCCTCCCCATGGAGGTGGAAGCGCCGTGACAAGCGTATCGCGCAGTTGTAGGCTGTGTCCTATAAACCTTGGAAGGAGTGGAACCGATGCTTATCCCCATCAAAGATATCAAACTGAACCCCGGCAGGCGGGACGCCGAACCGGAGGACATAAAAAAATTAGCTGACAGTATAGCCGAGTTGGGCCTGCTAAATCCCATCACCATCGACCAGGGCCACACCTTGATAGCGGGCCGTCACCGCCTTGAAGCCGCCAAGCTGC
The DNA here is from genome assembly GCA_022790955.1 of Bacillota bacterium. Classification (GTDB taxonomy): domain Bacteria; phylum Bacillota; class Clostridia; order Peptostreptococcales; family Anaerovoracaceae; genus JAAVYD01. The sequence goes on along the minus strand of JAAVYD010000132.1, from coordinate 3,570 downwards.
TAGGCTGGACGGAGATAGAATGTACTGTCACGGATTTACAGGGCTTGCAGGCAGAGCTTGCCGAGATTGATGAGAATTTTGTACGCAAAAATCTGTCTATTATTGATTTTGGCAACTTGCTCCTGCGCCGCAAGGATATTTACGAAATGCTTCATCCAGAGACAAAAGCCACATACGAGGGTGGCGCATATCGAGGAAATCAGCACAGCGAGGTGGGCGAAAAAATTTCGCCCACCTCAAAAGGCTTCGTTCAAGATACCGCTGAAAAATTAGGTGTATCACCAAGAACGGTGGAAACACAGATACAGACAGCTAAAAATCTTACCCCCGCTGCAAAAGAAATCATTCGTGGTTCAGATGCAAAAGTCACCAAAACAAACGCTCTCAAATTGTCCCGCCTGGAGCCAGAGCAGCAGGAGGATGCCGCCACTCAGCTAGTGGCAGGCGAGATAGATTCAGTGGACGATTACAAGCCCTATTCTGTTGGAAACAAGGTATATGCGACCTTTGAGGAATCCGTTGCCGACCTTAAGAACCCAGACAAGGATGGCACCTGCACCCCGGATATGTTTTTGATTGCACTGGACGGCCTGATTGACAATTTTCATAGGGATTTCGCCTGGTACGGCGAACCGGAGTGTGCAGCAATTTTTTCGCAAATTTCGGAAGAACAATTTGAGTTTGTAAAAAAACGTATTGCCACCGTGACCACCGCTTTGGAGGGCCTGGTGGCCGAAATGGAAAGGAGCAAGCAGCATGAAGCATAATGAAAAATTAGTGCAGTATTCCAACCCCGGTGAGAAAAAGCAGCTTTCCACCGCCGTTTTGACCTCGGGCCTTCCCTACCAGCGGCCCGTGAAGCAGACGGTAGTAAACCGGCTCATAAAGCACTGGAACAGCAGGCTGCTTGCGCCCATCGTGGTCAGCTACCGGGACAGCAAATATTACCTTTTGGACGGCCAGCACCGGGTTTCCGCCATGCGCAAGATGAACGGCGGCAAGGATGTGATCGTCCCCTGCCTGGTTTACACCGGCCTTACATACGCACAGGAAGCCGAGATGTATGTGAAATTGGACAGGGCAAAGGGGCACCTTAAACTTGCTAGTGAGATAAAGGCTAGCTTGGAATCCGGCGCGGATGCAATGGTGTTGGACATTGACAAACGCATTTCTGAGGGCGGTTTTACCTGGGCGCTGGACAGGCCCACCGGCGCGGCCTACGAAATTCAGCCCGCCAGGGCCATTAAGAGCGCCTACAAGCTGTTGGGCGGGCCTGCCTTTTCCCGTATGCTGGAGCTGCTGGCCGGGGCGTGGCATGGCTCCCCATCTTCCTTAAAATCCTGCATGATTGCAGGTATGGCGTTGTTCCTCAAGACTTACGAAACAGAAATCGACGATTACACCTTTGTGGCCCGGTTGTCCCAGGTTGACCCCTTTGACATCGCCCAGCTTGCAAAAGTTGACTTCACCACAGACAGGCGCAATCTGCGATATGCTCGTGTACTCCGTAAAAAGTACAACGCGTACCCCGGCGGGAAGAAGCTGCGGTATCGGTTCAAGGACTAATTTCCAGAACACAGACTTACACAAGGGAGAAAAATAAATGGAACATATCACACAAGAAACTCTGGAAGCCATGCAAAATGTGGATGTGCGCACCGTTGACCCCGCCACCCTGCGGGATATCCGGGACGTGAAGATCAACACAGACTTGCCCAAAGCGGAGCGGATGCTGGATTATCTTGAGCAGATAGGCAACCCGTACTGCTACAGGCACGGCAAATATGTGGTGAAAATTTCCCACGCAGACACGGGTTTGACATTGGAAGAATGCCTGGTGCATTACATTCAGTCAAAATGCCAATGAAAATTTATGAAAACCCTGGACAAAGCAAAGAAGTTATGTTAAGATGGCCTTAACAGGACAGCCAGTGCTCTCCGCTGTTAAGGTTTTTTGCTGACTTTTAGCCTTAACAGATTGGAGAGAATATCATGAAAAACCTTAAAACACAGGTATGGAACGCCTGTGGTTACGTTCGCCTGTCCCGGGAGGACGGCGACAAGGAGGAAAGCAACAGCGTCACGGGGCAAAAGGACTTGATCCGTGACTATTTGTCGCGCCACGAGGACTTGCATGAGCGCGGCATGAAAGTGGACGACGGTTTTACGGGTTCCAATTTCCAGCGCCCCGCCTTTCAGGAGATGATGGGCGAGGTCAAGGCCGGGAAAATCAACTGCATAGTGGTGAAAGACCTTTCCCGCTTCGGGCGCAACCACCTGGAAGCAGGGGAGTACATCGAGCGCATTTTCCCCTTTTTGGGGGTACGCTTTATCGCCATCAATGACCACTATGACAGCCTGCACAGCCAAGCGGAATCCGATGAAATACTTGTCCCCTTCAAGAATCTAATAAACGAGGCTTACTGCCGGGACACCTCTATTAAAATTCGGAGCCAGCTTGAAATCAAACGCCAGCGCGGGGATTTCATCGGCTCCTTTACTGTTTTTGGATACCAAAAAGACCCGGCTGACCGCCACAAGCTGGTGATTGACGAGTACGCCGCTGACGTGGTGCGGGACATTTTCAACTGGAAGCTGGACGGCATCAGCGCCCTGGACATCGCCGCAAAACTCACTGCCAGCGGCATCCCCACACCCATGGACTACAAGCAATCTTTGGGGATGCGATACAACACGTCTTTCCGTATCAAAGAGAAATCCGTATGGGATGCGGCCATGGTGCTGCGTATTCTGAAAAACCCGGTCTATATCGGCGTTTTGGAGCAGGGCCGTATCACCACCCCCAGCTATAAAGTCAAAAGGATTGTACAAAAACCGCGGGACGAATGGGCGGTAATCGAGAATAACCACGAACCCATCATTGACAAATTTGACTTCGAGACCACACAGCGCGTTTTGGCCATGGATACCCGCACAGCCCAGGCAGGCCAGCCCGTGGAGTTGTTTTCCGGCATAACATACTGTGGTGAGTGCGGCGGGGCTATGATCCGGAAAACGGTGCCCTATGGCAAGAAAAAGTACGTCTATTATGTCTGCGCCAATCACAAAGAACGCAGAGCTTGTTACCCGCACAGCCTGCGAACGGAAGCCTTGGAAAACATCGTTCTGGAAGCTCTGCAAGCGCATATCCAAGAGGTTTGCGACTTGGAGGATTTATCAAAGCTGGCGGATTCGGCCCAACTCCAGCAGGCTAAAATGCGGAAATTACAGGCGCGATTGGACAAAAAGCAGGAAGAAGTTGACCGGATGCACACGCTGCTACGCTCACTTTACGAGAACCTGGCAGACGGTATTCTCGACCAGGACGAGTACAAGGACTTAAAAAAGACCTACACCCAGCGCAGGGAGGAAGCTGAGCAACGGGCCGAGCTTCTGCGGGAAGAGATGGACCGGGAATCGGCTTCTATAGATACAAGCTGGATGGAGCAATTTCGCCATTGTCGGAACATCATAGCCTTGGACAGAAGGCTGGTGGTGTCGCTGATTGTGCGAGTGATAATTTTCCGAGACAAGCGGGTGGAGATCGTCTACCGCTGGCAAAACGAATTT
>JAAVYD010000141.1 GCA_022790955.1 Bacillota bacterium | reverse complement strand
TGGAATTATCTTGGAAAAATCCATGTCAAAAGAAAACCGGATGGGAACGGCCCCCATGCTGCCGCTGATTTTTTCCATGGCCCTGCCTGCCATGTTCTCTATGCTGGTGCAGGCGCTGTACAATATTGTGGACAGCTATTTCGTGTCCCAGGTCAGTGAAAAAGGGCTGGCGGCAGTGTCCCTGGCCTTCCCTATCCAAAACCTGCTGATCTCCTTTGCGGTGGGCACCTCCGTGGGCATTACCTCCCTGATTTCCCGGCGCCTGGGGCAAGGCCGGCAGCAGGAGGCAGACGCTGCCGCCTCCCATGGCATTCTGCTGGGAGTTGTTACCTCCCTGGCCTTCGCCGTTTACGGGGCATTTTTCACCACCCCCTTCTTCCAGATGTTTGAGTCTGACCCGGAGATTGTCCATATGGGGGATCAGTATATTTCTATCTGTTGCATTTTCTCCTTTGGCAGCTTTATTGTAGTAGCTTTGGAAAAGATTTTGCAGGCCACAGGCAACATGATATGGCCCATGATTTTCCAGCTTATTGGCGCGCTCACCAACATCATCCTGGATCCCATCCTGATTTTCGGCATGTTCGGCCTGCCTGCTATGGGCGTTACCGGGGCTGCTATCGCCACGGTGGGCGGGCAGATTCTCTCCATGCTGGTGGCAGCGGTGGTCGTGGCTGTCAAGGAGCACAGGGTACATATCACCTTCAAGGGCTTTAGGCTGGATTTCACCATCATCCGGGACATCTACGCCGTCGGGCTGCCCGCCATTGTCATGCAGTCTATCGGTACGGTGATGACCATGGCTTTAAACGGCATACTCTCCGGATTTTCCACGGCCGCCTATACGGTGTTCGGCCTGTATTTCAAGCTACAGTCTTTTGTATTCATGCCTGTGTTTGGCCTGACCCAAGGCCTTCTGCCCATCATGGGCTATAATTACGGGGCAAAGAACAAAAAGCGCTTGCTTTCCGCTTTTTATAACGGCTGTGCCATTGCCCTGGTGATTATGCTGGCAGGTACCCTGCTTTTCCTGCTGGCCCCTCAGTGGCTTCTGGGCATCTTCAGCGCCTCGGAAGAACTGCTGGAAATCGGCATACCTGCCCTGCGAATTATCTGCACCTGCTTCCTGTTCGCGGCCCTGGGCATTGTAGGCTCTACCCTGTTCCAGTCTGTGGGCCGGGGGACTTACAGCCTGATGCAGTCCCTGCTGCGCCAATTGGTTATCCTGGTGCCTGCCGTCTGGATGCTGGCGCGCTTTACCGGGCAGGTAAACGCAGTGTGGTGGGCTTTCCCCATTGCCGAGTGCGTTTCCCTGGCAATTTCCCTGGTGCTGTATGCCCGGCTGTACCGCACAGAGATTAAAAACCTGGAAACCGCTGTATCCCGGTAAAATAAGTATAAGCAAGAACACCCTCTGCCTAAAAAGCAGGGGGTGTTTTTCTCTTGTTGAATCTACCGTCCACGCGAATGGCATTGCTAACGTTTGTTTGCTTTTGGTTTTACATTATCTTGATGCCATAAACTGTAATTAAAGGTATGTTCCCACCCTCCAACAGGCAAAAACCTGCGCCCGGATCAATTTCCTCTGCAAAGGATTTTATCCCCTGATTTCCTTCCGGTGCGTCATATATGGTAGGAGCTATCAGCCCTTTCACGTCTATCCGCAAAAGGTTATAGCTGAAATAGCCTCTGTCCTCCTTGGGAACCTCTGCAAACTTTTCCAGTCATTCCATTGCTTCTTTTTGGTTCATAAACCTTGCCGTTTCAACTGGCATGGAAACTGTGTTGGAGGCAGATGCCGGATACCAGGGGCTTGCTCTGATACACGCCAATTCTCTTCTGCCAAAAAAGCGTTTCAGGAACTATCCGTTGTCTAAACAAGAACGCAAAGATAACCGCAGGATTTCAAGAGAACGTATCTTGGTTGAACACGCTATCCGCTTTGTCAAAAGGTTTCGCATTCTCTCTGAACGCTATCGCAACCGCAGGCATCGTTTTGTACTTTGCTTTTCTTTGATGGCTGGTATCTGCAATTTTGACCGTTTTTCTTAATTTCGCAAGAGGTCTGTTGCCCTTCTTTTGCTTTCCCTCATATCTTCCTTATTCTGTCATAAAATGTTTGCCTTGGACACTCCCCGTCCCTTGCCTGGCTTTCCCCTCTCGAATTCTTTGCCCAATTTGTTTGACAATCCTACAGGAAAATTTACACAAAGCCGTTCCTACGGCTGGAAATTTCAGGCAAAAGGCGCTATAATAGAGGCAAGCGTGTAAGGCTGGCGTGTGGTTTCCCGGTTTTACATACAACCGCAAAGGGGAAATGCCTCCATTGCGGAGGCTGTACAAAGCTTCCCGGGGCGGGCATTTCCTAAAGAAAGGATGGTTTCCATGGAACAAAAGCCAGTAAGAGTTGCCATGATAGGCGTAGGCGCTATCAGCGGCATTTATTTGCAGAATATCACCCGCACCTTCCGGGAGGTAGACCTTGTGGGGGTGTGCGACTTAATCCCTGAAAGGGCTGAGAAGGGCGCGGCCTATGTGAGGGAGGAGATAGAGAAGGGCGCGCAGGTGCGGGATCCGAAAATCTACAAGGACATGTTCGAGGCCTTTAACGATCCGGAGGTG
>JAAVYD010000159.1 GCA_022790955.1 Bacillota bacterium | reverse complement strand
GGGCCGGGGCGTGCTGCTGCTGCCCTCCACCCACACCCTGCTGGCCCCTGCTGACGCCCAGGTGTATTTTGCCTTTTCCACCGGGCATGCCGTGGGCCTGCAAACCTCCCTGGGCGAGCAGTTTATCCTCCACGTGGGCCTAGATACCCACCGGCTTCAGGGCCGGGGCTTCCAGCTTCACGTCTCCCGGGGGGACATGGTGGCGCGCGGGGAACCTTTGCTCACATTCGACCCAACGATACTTACCCAGTCCGGCTTTTCCCTGGCAATGCCTATGGTCTTTTGCAACTGCGCCCAGCGCCGCCTGCGCATTTTAAAGCTGGGCATGGTTGCCGCCGGGGAAGATCTGGTCATGCTCTATTAAAGCGTATTGGAAAGCATAGGGCGGGCGCGCCATTTCCCGTAAATGGTGCGCCTGCTTTATTGGGGAGTGTCCCAAACAAGTATTTTAAAAAGCGGGGAAACGCAAACGCCATGTGTCAGCGTTTCCGCCCCGGGCCAGCCGGGATCGGCCTGATCCTCCATTCCGACCAGGGCTGGCAATACCAGCACAAACAGCATCTGAGGATGCTCCGGAACAAAGGCGTCCGGCAAAGCATAAGCGGAAGGGAAATTGTCTGAACAATGCTGTTATAGAGAACTTCTTCAGATTACTCAAGAGCGAGCTGCTTTTATCCGCAAGAACTCTGTTCTGTGGAACGCTTCAGGCAGGAACTCATGGAATATCTCGATTCCTACAACAACCGCCGTATCAAGGCAAAGCTGAAGGGCTTGCCACCTGATCTTCACAGACAGCAAGCCCTTTCGGCTGCTTGAACAATTTGTACCTGAATCTTTGTCTAACTTTTTGGGAGGGCACTTCACTACATTCTGCGGGATGCCTATCAGGCTTTATCCCTATACAGGAACGTCACAATCTGCCCTCTGGTGCAGTTCTTATTGGGAGCAAAAGTGGCGCTGGTGTCTCCCGCGGTAATCCCTTCCCCGGTGGCCCACTTTACGGCCTCTGTGTAGTATTCGCCATCCTTCACGTCTCCAAAGGTGGATCCTGTGCCGACCGGCTCGCCGTTTGCCCGCCACAGGAAGGTGACAGCCTG
>JAAVYD010000021.1 GCA_022790955.1 Bacillota bacterium | reverse complement strand
GTAGGCACTGCTTTAACAGTGTTAGTAGATGTCGCAAACGCCATGCTTGGCATTAAAGTAATGACCATAGCCACTGCTAAAATCCAAGCAAATGCTTTTTTGAATTTCATCTTTAATTCCTCCTTTGAAAAAATTCTTTAGAAGGGGAGTATAAATTAATTTATTTTCGCCAATTACCCTCCCCTTCTGAAGATAATTTGACATTATATATAGAACAGTACATCTAAAAGACATACCATTGCTATCATATATGGAAATTATACAATCCTATTTTTGCTGAGTCAATATCAACTTTAGAATCGTAATACACCTGTAATAATAACCGAGTAAGCATTATACATGATTTTTTCTTGCTTATCAAGAGTGATTATTCGGTGTGTTCCCTGTTGTGATTTTATTATAGCAAAAGGTTTTATTTTGTCCATTACAGGAGTGTTACAGAACTAATACTAAATGTTTTCACGTAATTGTATAAATTTTCCATTAGCTAAAAGCTATGTATTTCAATGGTTTCAAGTGTTTTCACTATACCGTTCGTTGTAAATGTTCTTACAAAAATACATCATTGCTATGCTTATTATATTAATTTTTTTGCAATTTCATCGCTGTATTTCCGCTTCTTTTCCTGACTTGTAAATCTTCGGCACTGCTTAAATCATATTAATAAAATCATTTTGCAGAAATTGTATTTTTGCCTGAAAACTCTATCAGCTTTAATATATTAATCGCTTCATAATTAAAATTCACAAATATTGCGTGGATTACATATAGTTTATGTGGTAAAATAATTTTAAGGATTATCGCTTCAGGCGGTCAGTCACTCCCAAACTGAAAGGGGGTGACGCTTATGATCATTTCCAATATCATTGCTATTGGAACGCTTATTGTAAGCCTTATCGATCTTTGCATTGATATATGTTATCATCGCAAAGATGACAGATAACAAGACCGCCTAACTCAAGTACATATGTACATACTGAGTAAGGCGGTCTATTTCCACTTTATTGGACTGACCGCCCTTCCAAAAGCGGTAATCCTTTTTCTATATTCAGATTAACACGTATTTTAAAATTTTTCAAGCTACTTCACAGCTTCGGCGATCAGCTTACCCGTTTCCACCGTGCCGTACACCTTTTCGCCCGTCTTTGCAATATCGCCTGTGCGAACACCGTCGGCGAGCACTTTTTTCACGGCGTTTTCTATCGCATCGGCTTCTTTGCCAAGGTTAAACGTATAACGAAGCATCATCGCTGCGGACAAAATAGTAGCCATAGGGTTAGCGATATCTTTGCCCGCGATATCAGGCGCGCTTCCGTGGATCGGCTCATACATGCCGAAACTTCCGGAGGCGAGGGAAGCGGACGGCAGCATTCCTATTGATCCCGTAACCTGGCTCGCTTCATCGGACAAAATATCTCCAAAAATATTATTTGTGAGAATAACGTCAAACTGCTTAGGATTTCTAACGATCTGCATGGCCGCGTTATCCACATAAAAATGATTCAGTTCCACCTCAGGATACTTTTCCGCCATATCGGTAACGACTTTTCTCCAAAGCCTTGAACTGTCCATAACATTAGCTTTATCAACGCTTGTAACCTTTTTGTTTCTTTTCATAGCCATATCGAAGGCAACTTCCGCGATCCTCTTAATCTCGCTCTCTGAATATTTCTCAACATCGTAAGCCACGACTCCGTCAGGCGTTTCTTCCGTAGCTCGTTCACCGAAATAAATACCGCCGATGAGCTCGCGGACTACCACCATATCAAGACCGCCCTCGACAAGCTCAGGCTTGAGCGGGCACGCATCAGCTAATTCTTCAAACATCATCGCAGGTCTGATATTAGCAAAAAGTCCGAGTTCCTTTCTTAAACCCAGCAGAGCCCTCTCCGGACGATTATTGCTCGGCTGCTCGTCCCATTTAGGTCCGCCCACAGCGCCCAGCAGAACTGCGTCAGATTCTTTACAGATTTTAACAGTTTCCTCCGGCAGCGGAATACCGAATTCATCTATCGCACAGCCGCCGGCTAAAACTTCAGTATAATTAAATTTATGTCCGTAGATCTCGCCGACTTTATTTAAAACAAGCATAGCCTGATCCACAACGGACGGACCAATTCCATCCCCCTTTATCACAGCAATATTAAATTCCATATCAAACCTCCCAATTCTAATTGTACATAAGTCAATAATTATATTAATACACTATCAATCTAATCTTTACGCTTTCCTCAGAAATATCCCTTCCGAAGCCGCAAGCCTCCGGGTCATATCCATTAAACGCTCGCTCAGCCCGTACAAACTCATATGAAGAAATCCGCCTCCTATTACAAACAAAGATTCTTCGGTAATTATATTAATGTAAAAATCCGAATCCCTGCACTGCATGATCAGTTCCGCCAGCTCCGCAGACTCCGGATTTCTTTTCCAGATCCCGTTAAACTCTACGTCAAAATCAAAATAACAGCTTAATTTTAATAAGATTGCCGCAAACTTACGATACAGCACTGTTTTCTCGCCATTTCTCAGAAAATATTGTTCCACATCAAAATACTGCTCGATCTTGCCCCGCTCTATCCTTTCAGGAAAAATATCAGCCACATAGCAAGGCTTTTCAAGCATTTCGTCTATCTTATCGTACATATTTATAATATTGATCTATGCAAATATAATATTCATAATATGCTTATTAACATCTTAAAGTTTCCCGGCTCTGCAAGCGCGCAGCCCACGAAACTGAAAAACAAGTATATTCATTAATATAAGAACGAATTTATTCTACCTTCCCGCCAACTTGCTCTTAGTATAATTAATAAGCCCTTCCTGAGCGATAAGATTTCTTAAAAATTCAGGCAGCGGTTCGGACTGATACGTTTCGCCCTTTGTATTGTTTTTTATAACGCCCGTAGCAAAATCTACATCTATATCGTCCCCGGCGCTTATTTTTTCAGCAGCTTCCTGACATTCCATAATCGGCAGCCCTATATTAATACAGTTTCTAAAAAATATCCTCGCAAAAGAAGCCGCGATAACGCATTTAACGCCCGACGCCTTGATAGCGATCGGCGCGTGCTCGCGTGAAGAACCGCATCCGAAATTCTTATCGGCAACAATAAAATCGCCCTCAATTACTTTCCCCGCAAACTGAGCGTCAATATCCTCCATGCAGTGCTTAGCCAACTCCGAAGGCTCCGACGTATTCAAATATCTTGCCGGAATTATTACATCCGTATCTACATTATCGCCGTATTTATATGCGTATCCCATCTATACTTTCCTTTCTTAACAGCCGGACGCTGCAAAACCGCATCCACGCTGGTTTTAAATTAATGTTTTAATTTTCGTCCAACTAATAAAATTGTATTTATTTTGTTATTCATATTATCAGTAAACTTATAATTGTATACTGATTTTTATTTTTAACCTTTAATAGTATTAATATTAATACTATTGCCATTGCTTATTATATATTACAGTTCTTTTGGCCCTGCCACTTTGCCTGCCACAGCCGATGCAGCAGCTACAGCCGGGCTTGCCAGATAAATCTCGGACTCCACATGTCCCATACGTCCCACAAAATTCCTGTTAGTAGTCGCTACAGCTTTTTCGCCCGCAGCCAAAATACCCATGTGACCTCCCAGGCACGGTCCGCAGGTAGGAGTGGAAAGAACCGCTCCGGCTTCTATAAATATCTCTGCCCAGCCGCGTTTAATACATTCCATATAAACATTCTGCGTTCCTGGGAAAATAATACATCTTACATCCTGCGCAACTTTTCTGTCTTTAAGTATACTTGCCGCAACTTCCATATCGGAAATATTTCCGTTCGTACACGAACCTATAACGACCTGATCTATCTTGATATCGCCCACTTCGTCGATAGTCTTTGTATTCTCCGGCAGATGCGGGAAAGCTACGGTAGATTTAATCTGCGACAGGTCGATAACATAAGTTTCATCGTACTCCGCATCATCGTCAGCCTTAAAAATGCGCGGCTCGTGCTTCGCTCTGCCTCTCAGATATTCAAGAGTGATATCGTCAACTTCAAAAATACCGTTTTTAGCGCCTGCCTCGATAGCCATGTTAGCCATAGTCAGTCTGGAATCCATACCGAGATGCTGAAGACCGTCGCCGGTAAATTCCATAGATTTATATCTCGCGCCTTCTACTCCGATCATTCCTATAATATGCAGAATTATATCCTTGCCGCTCACCCATTCCTGCGGCTTGCCTTTCAGCACGAATTTTATAGCGGACGGCACTTTAAACCAGGAATAACCTCTCGCCATTCCTGCGGCTATATCCGTAGAACCCATTCCCGTTGAAAATGCTCCGAGCGCTCCGTATGTACAAGTATGAGAATCCGCCCCGATAACCACATCGCCGGCTACTACAAGACCCTGCTCAGGCAGAAGCGCATGCTCGATGCCGACTCTGCCCACCTCAAAATAATTCGTAAGCTCCTGGCTTCTCGCAAACTCCCTGACTACTTTGCACTGCTCCGCAGCTTTTATGTCCTTGTTCGGAGTAAAATGGTCCGGCACAAGAAAAACCCTGTCTTTATCAAAAACCTTATCCGCGCCCATTTCAGGCAGATTTTTTATAGCCACCGGGCCCGTAATATCGTTGGCGAGAACCGCATCCAGTTTTGCTTCTATAAACTGCCCCGCCTTAACGCTATCAAGTCCCGCGTGATCTGCAAGGATCTTTTGAGTCATTGTCATTCCCATATTTTTATTTCCTTTCTAAATCCTTAATGCCTAACTGCACTTAAATTATAAAAGCCAAACCCACAGGAACCTCTGCAGTCGAATCCCGCCGTCAGGCTTAACCTCATGCATAGGCGCATTCCTGCTTATTCGACTTTTTATATATTTAAACTATTATATATTTATAAATCCCTAAAACCGCTTTTGAAATTTTAAACCAACACGCTTTTCTACATTAAATATTAATATTCAAACTTTCAGTTCTCTTCACGTCTTTTATGAAATTTCTCAAACCGTAAAGCATTTCATATTCATGCTTAAATCCCCTGTCGCACCTGCTTTCTGCATTATAATTCCAGTTCGCAAGTCCTTCTATATTTTCCGGTTTGATTATATTAATACTTAAACCTGCAGTTCTCTTCACGTCTTTTACGAAATTTCTCAAACCGTAAAGCATTTCATATTCATGCTTAAATCCCCT